>JAYRTA010000273.1:0-3539 GCA_041919875.1 Arenimonas sp. | reverse complement strand
GCCAGCCCCAGCGGCGCCGCGATGCCCTGCCGCCGCAGCAACCGGACGTAACGCCGCAGCACGCGGCCCGGCGCGCGTACGCCCAGCAGGGCGCGCGCCAGCGCGTCGGCTTCGCGCAGGAAGGCGCGGGTGTCGCGGCCGCGGCGGTCCAGGGTGGCGGCCGGCGACCGCAGCGCCACGCCCAGCGTGCGGCCCGCATCCTCCGGATCGAGCGCGGGCAGTGCGATCAGGGAATCGAGCCGCGCCGGCGACAGCCGCGCGCCGGTCAGCGGCGACGCCACGGCCAGGCCCAGGCGCAGCAGCGCCACGGGCACCGGCAGCCAGGCCCGCCGGCGCCGCACGCGCTCGCGGGCGATGGTCGCCAGCAGCGCGTCGAATCGCATCGGCGCGCCCGCCACCGCGACCACCGCGCCGGACAGCGCCGGCCGCGCGCAGGCGGCCAGCAGCGCCGCGGCCACGTCCTGCACGTGCACCGGCTGCACGCGCGGCGCCGGCAGCAGCCGCGGCAACAGCGGCAGGCGCCGCACCAGGGTGCACAGCAGGCCGAACAAGCCCTGCTCGCGGCCGCCCACGACGAGGCCCGGCCGCAGCAGGATCGCCCCCAGCGGCCGCGTCGCCGCCTCGATCGCGGCCTTGGTGCGGCCGTACTCGCTGGGCGCCGTGGGCGAAGCCGCCTGGCTGGAGGCGATCACGCAGGGCAGGCCGTGGCGCCGGGCGAGCTGTGCCAGCGCGCGCGCGAACGCCGTTTCCGCCCCGGCGCCCACGGCCTCGCCCTGGCCGGTCCAGGCCGCCAGGTGGACCACGGCGTCGAGGCCGTCGAGCAGGTCGTCGGCCGGCAGGCCCGACAGGTCGCAGGCCCGCCACTCGCGGCAGCCCGGCGCCGCGCGCCGCCCGAGGGCCACCACTTCCAGGCCGCGCGAGTGCGCCAGCGTGACCAGGGCGCCGCCGAGATAGCCCGAGGCGCCGGTGACGCCCAGCCGCTTCATGCCGGCTCCCGCGGGCCGGGCGGGCGGAAGACGAAATGCCGCGAGGCCAGGAAGGTCAGCAGCACGCAGAGGACGTCGGCGACGAACTTCGCCGCCGCCGGCGGGGCGATCCACGGCAGCAGCAGCGCCAGCACGGCGCTGGCCAGCGGCACGTTCAGTGCCAGCAGCAGCGCATAGCGCAGGGCCTGGCCGCCGGCGCCGCCGCGGCCGTGCACGGCGAAGGTGAGCCGCCGGTGCGCGAGGAAGGCGAACGTGCCCGCGGCGATCTTCGCCGGCACGTTGGCCCACACCGGCCCCAGGCCCAGCCAGACCAGCAGCAGGAAAGCGCCCATGTCGATCCCGTAGGCCAGCACCTGCACGCCCACGTAGCGGCTGAAGACGCGGATCATGCGCCGCCGGCGCGCTTGCGCAGCACGATCACCCGGTGCAGGCCCAGCACGCGCCGCAGGGGCCGGAGCAGCCACTCCAGCGCGCGCACCGGCCCGGTGGCGACGCCGGGCAGCAGCGGCCGGAAATTCAGGCCGCCGCTGGCGAGGTAGCGCGGCCAGTTGCCCAGCACGTCGCGGTGCACCACGGCCAGGCCGGGATGCTCGCGCTCGAAGCGCGCCAGGTCGCGGTCGAACACCAGGTGGCTCAGGGCCTGGTTGGCACCGCTCATCGGGCCGCCCACCGGCGTGCGCCAGTCCGGGGCGTGCTTGTCGTAGCCCTCGGTGGCGAACAGGCGCGGATACAGCAGCGAGGCCATCGGCCCGCTGGCCGGTTCGATCAGGATCGCGCCGCCGCCGGGCACCAGGGTGCGCTCGAGTTCGGCGAAGAAGCGCGAGGGATCGGGAAAGTGGTGGAACACGTTCTGCAGGTAGAAGGCGCGCACGCTGCCGTCCGCGAGCGCCATGTCGCCGGCGTCGAGCACGCGGTCCAGGTGCGGCGCCGGCACCACGTCGGTGGCCAGCACGCCGGGCACGGTCTCCGAGACCGGGAACACGCCGGCGCCCAGTTCGACGCGCAGGCCGTCGCCGGAGAGCAGGCGCTGGTCGAGCGTGGTGAAGCAGGCGTGGAACTCCTCGAACACGCCGCGGATCATGCGCTTGCGCCGCAGCACCGCGCGATGCGCCTCGAACCGCGCCAGCCCGTCCACCGGGCAACCGGCGACCTCGGGCTCCTGCAGGCGGTCGAGCAGGCGGCTCATGGACGCCGGATCGGCGTGCCCGTCTTCGCCCGCACCTCGTCCTCGTCCACGCCCGGCGCGGTCTCCACCAGCACCAGGCCGTCGGGCGTCACGTCCATCACGCCCAGTTCGGTGATGATGCGGTCCACCACGCCCACGCCGGTCAGGGGCAGCGTGCACTTCGGCAGGATCTTCGGCTCGCCGGCCTTGGTGGTGTGCTCCATCAGCACCACCACGCGCTGCACGCCGGCCACCAGGTCCATCGCGCCGCCCATGCCCTTGACCATCTTGCCGGGCACCATCCAGTTCGCCAGGTCGCCCTGGTCGGTCACCTCCATCGCACCCAGGATCGCCAGGTCGATGTGGCCGCCGCGGATCATCGCGAAGGAATCATGGCTGCCGAAGTAGCTGGCGCCGGCGCGCGCGGTCACCGTCTGCTTGCCGGCGTTGATCAGGTCGGCGTCCACCTCGTCCTCGGTCGGGAAGGGCCCGATGCCGAGCAGGCCGTTCTCGCTCTGCAACCACACGTCCATGCCCTCGGGGATGAAGTTGGCCACCAGCGTGGGCAGGCCGATGCCGAGGTTGACGTAGGCGCCGTCGCGCAGTTCACGGGCGGCGCGCTGGGCCATCTGGTCGCGGGTCCAGGCCATCAGTTCGCTCCTCGCGTGGTGCGCTGTTCGATGCGTTTCTCGGGGGTCGGGTTGACGACGATGCGGTCGACGTAGATGCCCGACAGGTGCACGTGGTCGGGGTCGATGGCGCCGACCTCGACCAGTTCCTCGACCTCGGCCACGCAGACCTTGCCGGCCATGGCGCAGGCCGGGTTGAAATTGCGCGCGGTCTTGCGGAACACCAGGTTGCCGGCGGTGTCGGCCTTCCAGGCCTTCACCAGCGACACGTCGGCCCGCAGCGCGGTCTCGAGCACGTAGTGCTTGCCGTCGAACTCGCGGGTTTCCTTGCCCTCGGCCACCACCGTGCCGTAGCCGGTGGCGGTGAAGAAGGCCGGGATGCCGGCGCCGCCGGCGCGCAGGCGCTCGGCCAGGGTGCCCTGCGGGTTGAACTCGAGCTCGAGTTCGCCGGCCAGGAACTGCCGCTCGAATTCCTTGTTCTCGCCGACGTACGAGGAAATCATCTTGCGGATCTGCCGCGTGGCCAGCAGCTGGCCCAGGCCGAAGCCGTCCACGCCGGCGTTGTTGCTGATGGCGGTGAGGCCGGTGACGCCCGAGTCGCGCAGCGCGGCGATCAGGGCCTCGGGGATGCCGCACAGGCCGAAGCCGCCGACCGCGAGGGTCTGGCCGTCGGCCACCAGGCCCGCCAGGGCCGTGGCCGCGTCGGGAAACACCTTGGGATGCCGGGCACCGGCGGGAGACGTCGGACTCATGGGGAAC
>JAYRTA010000272.1:0-3541 GCA_041919875.1 Arenimonas sp. | reverse complement strand
AAAACCCCGGCCCCCCCGCGGGTGGGGGGCCCGGGGCGCCCCGCCCCCCCCGCCCTGCCGGCCTAACCGGCCGGCGACGATGGCGCCGAGCAGGGGCGCCAGGGCGATCACCAGCAGGGTGTTCATCTGGATCATCGCGTCAGCCCTTGAGCGAATCGAGTTCGGCGACGTTGATGGTCCGCTTGTTGCGGAACAGGGTCACCAGGATGGCCAGGCCGATGGCGGCTTCGGCCGCGGCCACGGTCAGGATGAAGAAGACGAAGATCTGGCCGGAGACATCGCCCAGGAACCGGGAGAACGCCACGAAGTTGATGTTCACCGCCAGCAGCACCAGCTCGATGCACATCAGCAGGACGATGACGTTCTTGCGGTTGATGAAGACGCCGGCGACCGCGATGCAGAACAGCACCGCGCCGAGCGCGAGGTAATGGCCGAGCGTGATCACGGGTTGCCCTCCTGGCGGCCCTCGGCCGGCATCTTGACCAGGCGCACGCGGTCCTCGCGGCGCACGGCGACCTGGCGGGCCGGGTCCTGGTGCTTGGTGCCCGGGCGGCGGCGCAGGGTCAGCATCACCGCCACCACCAGGGCCACGGTGAGGATCACCGCCGCGGTCTCGAAGGGCAGGATGTACTTGCTGAACAGGGTCTCGCCGATCCACTGGATGTTGGTCTTGCCCACGGCCGTGGCCGGATCGGTGGCCGACAGCCCGACCTCGAAGCGCTTGCCGCCGATCAGCAGCACCATCTCGGCGGCCATCACCACCACCACCACGGCCGCCAGCGGCAGGTAGCGGGTGAAGCCCTCGCGGATGGGCGTGGTGTTGACGTCGAGCATCATCACCACGAACAGGAACAGCACCATCACGGCGCCGATGTAGACCAGCACCAGCACCACGCCGAGGAATTCGGCCTGCAGCAGCAGCCACAGACAGGCGGCGGAGAAGAAGGTGAGCACCAGGCAGAGCACGGCGTGCACCGGGTTGCGCAGCGAGATCACGCCCAGCGCCGAAAGCACGGTGACGGCGGCGAAGGCCCAGAAGGCGGCGAGTTCATAGGTCATGGGGGTTCCCTTCCCTGCCCTCAGCGGTAGGCGGCGTCGGCGGCGCGGCGCTCGGCCACCTCCGCCTCGAAGCGGTCGCCGATGGCGAGCAGCTGCGGCTTGGTGACGATGTTCTCGCCGCGCTTCTCGAAGTGGTATTCGTGGATGTGGGTCTCGACGATCGAGTCCACCGGGCAGCTTTCCTCGCAGAAGCCGCAGTAGATGCACTTGAACAGGTCGATGTCGTAGCGGGTGGTGCGGCGCGACCCGTCCGCGCGCGGCTCGGAGTCGATGGTGATGGCCAGGGCCGGGCAGACCGCCTCGCAGAGCTTGCAGGCGATGCAGCGCTCTTCGCCGTTGGCGTACCGGCGCAGCGCGTGCAGGCCGCGGAAGCGCGGCGACTGCGGGATCTTCTCGAACGGATAGTTGACCGTGTACTTGGGCTTGAACATGTAGCCCAGGGTCAACTTCATGCCGGCCAGCAGTTCCAGCAGCATGAGGCTCTTGAGGTAGGTGGCGATGCGTTCCATGGCGTGCTCAGGCCCCCAGGGTGAACCATTCGTTGTAGGCCATGATGGCCGTCACGAAGATCCAGACGATGGTGATCGGGATGAACACCTTCCAGCCCAGTCGCATGATCTGGTCGTAGCGGTAGCGCGGGAAGGTGGCGCGGAACCACAGGAAGGCGAACGCGAAGAACACGAACTTGGCCGCCAGCCACCACCAGCCCGGCGCACCCAGCACGCCCCACGAGGGCGGGAACGGCGACAGCCAGCCGCCCATGAACAGCACCGAGGTCAGCAGCGCCACCAGCATCATGTTGGCGTATTCGGCCAGGAAGAAGATGGCGAAGGCCGACCCGGAGTATTCGACGTGGAAGCCCGCGACGATCTCGGATTCGCCTTCCGCGACGTCGAAGGGCGCGCGGTTGGTCTCGGCGACGCCGGAGATGAAGTAGATGATGAACAGCGGGAACAGCGGCCACATGAACCACTCGCCGATGCCCAGGTCGCCGGCCTGCGCATGCACGATCTCGCTCAGGTTCATGGTGCCGGCGGCCACCAGCACGCCGACCAGGGCGAAGCCCATCGCGATTTCGTAGCTCACCACCTGGGCCGCCGAGCGCAGCGCGCCGAGGATGGCGTACTTGGAGTTGGAGGCCCAGCCGCCGACGATGATGCCGTACACGCCCATCGAGGTCAGGGCCAGCAGCACCAGCAGGCCGGCATTGACGTCGGCCAGCACCACGCCGTCGTCGAAGGGGATCACGGCCCAGGCCGCGAACGCCGGCGCCAGGGCCAGCAGCGGCGCCAGCCGGAACAGGGTGCCGCTGGCGCTGCTGGGGATCACCAGTTCCTTGAACAGCATCTTGAACACGTCGGCGAAGGCCTGGATCACGCCCAGGCCCGGCACCAGCTGGCCGATGTAGACCGGGCCCTGGCGCACGTGCATCCACCCGATCACCTTGCGCTCGGCCAGGGTGTAGAAGGCCACGCCGATGGTGATCGGCAGCACGATGACGATGATCTTGAGCAGGGTCCAGGCCACCAGGCCCAGGTCGCCGAAGGAGACGAAGAACTCGCGGATCGCGTCGATCATCTCAGGCCCCCACCACGGCCAGGCCGGCCACCGGCGCCATCGGCGCGGTCGCGTCGTAGCCCGATTCGATCCAGGCCGCGCCCTTGGCCACGCGCACATCGACCTGCACCGGCAGCGCCGCGCTGCCGACGCCGTCGCCGACCTTGGCGATCGCCCCGGCGGCGAGCCCGCGGGCGAGCGCGTCCTCCGGGTGCAGCACGATGCAGGCGCCGCGGGTCAGCGGGTGCGCGTTGAGCGCGGCCGCGCGCCGCAGCACCGCGTCGCCGCGATAGATCGGCGTGCTGGTGATGCGCTCCAGGCCCGGGGCGGACGCCGGCGCGGGCGCCAGGCCACTGCCCTGCCCCGGCACCACCGGCGCCAGCGAGGCGCGCAGGCCCTCGAGGTCGGTGAAGTCGAAACCTTCGGCGCCGAGGCCGCCGCCGAGGGCGCGCAGCACGCGCCAGCCGGGACGCGCCTCGCCCGGCAGCTTGCCGCCGGCCTGGGTGGACTGCTCGCGGCCGTCCACGTTGACGAGGCTGGCCTCCATCTCCGGCAGCAGGCCGATCGGCAGGATCACCCGCGCGACCTGGCGCAGGTCCTCGGACGCGAAGGCGCTGAACGCCACCACCGGGGCGGCGGACAGGGCCTTGAGGGCCTGGGCGCCATGCGCGAAGTCGTGCCGCGGCTCGATGCCGTAGAGCAGGTAGGCGGCACGCGGCGTCGCCAGCATGGCGCCGGCGTGCTGGCCCTGGCCCGAGGGCAGCAGGCCCTGGCGCGCCAGGCCCAGGGCGTTGGCGCCCTGCGGGAGGCGGTTGAGCGCGGCCCCGGCGCTGGCCGCGAGCGCGCGCGCGGTGGCGCGCAGCCAGGAGGCCTGCGGATGGTTTTCGGCGATCTCGCCCAGCACGATGACGGCGCGCTGGCCCTT
>JAYRTA010000271.1:0-3555 GCA_041919875.1 Arenimonas sp. | reverse complement strand
GCAAGGCCTCGGCCGTGGCCACCAACGTGCCCGGGCCGCAGATGCCGCTGTACCTGGGCGGCAGCAAGATCAGCGACCTGATGTTCTGGGTGCCGCAGACCGGTTCGATCGGCCTGGGCATTTCCATCCTGAGCTACAACGGCGCCGTGCATTTCGGCCTGATCGCCGACGCCAAGTTGATGCCCGACCCGGACTCGGTGATCCGCCGCTTCCGGCCCGAGTTCGAGAAGCTGCTGTACCTGGCCCTGATGGCGCGCTGGGAGGGCGAACTGCATCCCGAGGACGCCGAGGCGCTGGCGGTGGATGCCCCCCCCTGATCGGTGGATGCGCGCGGTGCGGGTCGGCGCGATACTGGCGGCCGGACCCGCGGAAGGACGCCCATGGACCCGAGCTGCGAACTGCCTGGCCAGGGGCTGCGCGTACCGCCCTCGCAGGTGCCCGACCCGATCTTCGACCTGCTGCCCGGCGACGATGCCGGCGAGGCGGTGCTGGCCGGCGGCTGCTTCTGGTGCACCGAAGCCGTGTTCCGGCAGCTGGCCGGCGTGGTCGCGGTCATCCCCGGCTACGCCGGCGGCAGCGCCGACACCGCCCAGTACCAGGCCGTCTGCAGCGGCCGCACCGACCATGCCGAGGTCATCCGCGTCACCTACGACCCGGCCCGGACCAGCTACGGCCAGCTGCTGAAGGTGTTCTTCGCGGTCGCCCACGACCCGACCCAGAAAGACCGGCAAGGCAATGACGTGGGCCGGCAATACCGGTCGGCGCTGTTTCCGGTGGACCCGGGCCAGGACCAGGTGGCGCGTGCCTACCTCGCCCAGCTCGAGGCCGCCGGCGTGTTCGCCGCGCCGCTGGCGACCACGGTGGAGCCGCTGGACGCCTTCTTCGTGGCCGAGGCCTACCACCACGATTACGCCGCGCGCAATCCCGGCCAGCCCTACATCGTGTTCGTCTCGCGCCCCAAGGTGGACAAGCTGGTGCAGGCCTTCCCCGACAAGCTGCGGTAACGGTTCGTTGCAGCCGCGGGGCCTTGGCGCCGTCCACCGCCGTCCCCAGTCTGGACGTTCCCACCTGGAGTGATGCCCATGAACCTGTACTACCTGCCCGGCGCGTGTTCGCTCGCCCCCCACATCGTGCTGCGCGAGCTCGGCCTGCCCTTCGACCTGGTGCGCGTGGGCCGCGACAAGAAGACCCAGGACGGCCGCGACTTCCTCACCATCAACCCGTATGGCTACGTGCCGGCGCTGGAGCTCGACGACGGCGAGGTCATGCTCGAGGTCGGGGCGATCCTGCAGTACCTGGGCGACCTGCGCCCGGAGGCGGGCCTGGTCCCGGCCAACGGCACGCGGGCGCGTTACCGGCTGCAGTCGGCCCTGGCCTTCAACAGCACCGAGTTGCACAAGCTGATCGGCGCGCTGTTCAACCCGGCCCTGGGCGAGGACGCCAAGGCCGCGCAGATCTCGCGCATCCGCGCCCGGCTGGACGTGTTCGCGCGCCTGTGGGGTGATCGCCGCTACGTGCTCGGCGAGGACTACACCGTGGTCGATGCCTACCAGTACGTGGTGCTGTCGTGGCTCAAGTACTTCGGCATCGAGCTCAAGGACTGGCCGGCCCTGGCCGAGCACTGGGCCCGCGTGGATGCGCGCCCGGCCGTGCAGGCCGCGCGCGCCGCCGAGGCCTGAGCCGCGCGACCCTCAGCGGGCCGGCGCCGCGCTGCGCCGGCTCGCCAGGGCGGCCAGCAGCTCCTGCGCCACCGAGGCCGCGGCCAGGGCGGTCAGTTCCGCGTGATCGTAGGGCGGGCTGACTTCCACGACGTCCATGCCGACGATGTCCAGGCCGGCCAGGCCGCGCACCAGGCGCAGGGCCTCGTGCGTGCTGAAGCCGCCGACCACCGGCGTGCCGGTGCCGGGCGCATGGGCCGGGTCCAGGAAGTCCACGTCGAAGCTCACGTAGCAGCGGGCATCGCCCACGCGCCCGCGGATGGCGGCGATGGCCGCCTCCACGCCGCCGGCATGCAGCTCGCGGGCGTCGAGCACGCGGAAGCCGTGCGTTTCCGGATTGTGGGTGCGCATGCCCAGCTGGATCGAATGTGCGGGGTCGACCAGGCCTTCGCGGGCGGCGTGGAAGAACATCGTGCCGTGGTCCACGCGCCCGGTTTCGTCGCGCCAGGTGTCGCTGTGCGCGTCGAAATGCACCAGGGCCAACGGGCCATGCACCGCGTGCAGGGCCTGCAGGATGGGGTAGGTGATGAAGTGGTCGCCGCCCAGGGCCAGCGGCAACACGCCGGCGGCGGCCACGGCGGCGAAGGCGGTGCGCAGCACGCCGGGCACCTCGGCCGGCCGGCCCGGGTCGAAGAAGACGTCGCCGGCATCCACCACCCGCAGGCGCTCGAAGGGATCGAAATCCCAGGCGTAGGGCGGACACCAGGCCAGCGAGGCCGAGGCCGCGCGGATCGCCCGCGGCCCCAGGCGGGCACCCGGCCGGTTCGTGGTGGCGAGGTCGAAGGGCACGCCCAGCACGGCGACGTCCGCGTCCGACAGGTCCTTGGTGTAGGGACGCCGCAGGAAGCTCAGGGCGCCCGAGTAGGTCGGCTCCGCCTGCGTGCCGTAAGGGCGCGGCGCGGCGAAGGCCTGGTCGATGGTGGCGGGGGTGGCGCTGGATTTTTCGGACGGCATGGCGAGCTCCCGGGGGAAGGCCGCTCGTCGTTCCTGCCTTGCGGCATCGCCGGGACGAGGCTCACCGGTCGCGTGTTGCCGGTCACGTCATCGTGGGCATCACGAATTCGGGGTCGCGCAGGCCGGTGGGCCAGCGCGCGGTGATCGTCTTGAGGCGGGTGTAGAAGCGCACGCCGTCCGGGCCGTGCATGTGCAGCGGGCCGAACAGGCTGCGCTTCCAGCCGCCGAAGCTGTGGAAAGCCATCGGCACCGGGATCGGCACGTTGATGCCGACCATGCCGCACTGCACGCGGTGGGCGAACTGGCGCGCGGCGTCGCCGTCGCGGGTGAACACCGCGGTGCCGTTGCCGTACTCGTGTTCGTTGACCAGGCGCAGCGCCGATTCGAAGTCGGGCACGCGCACCACGCACAGCACCGGCCCGAAGATCTCCTCGCGGTAGATGCGCATGGCCGGCGTGACGTGGTCGAACAGGCAGCCGCCGAGGAAGAAGCCGTCGGCGTGGCCGGCGACCCGGAGTTTCCGGCCGTCGACGACCAGCGACGCGCCTTCGGCCACGCCCGCGTCCACGTAGCCGCGCACCTTGTCGCGGTGCGCGCCGGTCACCAGCGGGCCCATGTCCGGGTCGCCCGCGCAGCCCGGGCCGATGCGCAGGCCCTCGACCATCGGCGTGAGCCTGGCGACCAGGGCGTCGGCGGTGCGCTCGCCCACGCAGACGGCGACCGAGATCGCCATGCAGCGCTCGCCGGCCGAACCATAGCCCGCGCCCAGCAGGGCGCCGGCCGCCTGGTCCAGGTCGGCGTCGGGCAGCACCACCATGTGGTTCTTGGCGCCGCCGAGCGCCTGCACGCGCTTGCCCTTGGCGCAGCCGCGCGCGTAGATGTA
>JAYRTA010000270.1:0-3561 GCA_041919875.1 Arenimonas sp. | reverse complement strand
GGGGGCGCCCGCTGCCCCCCGGGCGCCGCCGCCGCCCCCGACCTGGTGGGCAAGGTCGAAGCCGGCATCCCGGAGGACGACCCGCGCAACCCGGCCGTGATCGCCGACAACGTGGGCGACAACGTCGGCGACTGCGCCGGCATGGCCGCCGACCTGTTCGAGACCTACGCGGTCACCGTGATCGCCGCGATGCTCATCGCCGGCATCAGCTACGCCACCTACGGCGCCAACGGCGTGCTCTACCCGATGGTGCTGGGCGCGGTGTCCATCATCGCCTCGATCATCGGCACCTTCTTCGTGAAGGTGAACGCGGGCGGCAAGATCATGAACGCGCTGTACCGCGGCCTGGCCGTGTCGGGCGTGCTGGCGGCGGCGGCCTTCTGGTTCGTCACCGACAACATGTTCGAGACCGGCATGGGCATGCCCCTGTTCTGGTGCGCCCTGATCGGCCTGGGCCTCACGGCGGCGATGGTGATCATCACCGAGTACTACACCGCGACCGAGTACGGCCCGGTGCAGCAGGTCGCCAAGGCCAGCGAGACCGGCCACGGCACCAACGTGATCGCCGGCCTGGCGGTGTCCATGAAGTCGACCGCCGCGCCGGTGCTGGCCGTGGCCGCCTCCATCTGGGGCTGCTACGAACTGGCGGGGCTGTACGGCATCGCCATCGCCGCGACTTCGATGCTGTCGATGGCCGGCATGATCGTCGCCCTGGACGCCTACGGCCCGATCACCGACAACGCCGGCGGCATCGCCGAGATGTCGGGCATGGACAAGGAAATCCGCAAGACCACCGACGCCCTGGACGCCGTGGGCAACACCACCAAGGCCGTCACCAAGGGCTACGCCATCGGCTCGGCCGGCCTGGCCGCGCTGGTGCTGTTCGCCGACTACTCGCACAAGCTGGGCGAGACCGGCGCGCAGGTGGACTTCTCGATCTCCAACCCGGACGTGGTCATCGGCCTGCTGATCGGTGGCATGATCCCCTACCTGTTCGGCGCCTACGCCATGCAGGCGGTCGGCCGCGCGGCCGGCGCGGTAGTGGAGGAAGTGCGCCGCCAGTTCCGCGAGATCCCCGGCATCATGGAAGGCACGGGCAAGCCGCAGTACGACAAGGCGGTGGACCTGCTGACCAAGTCGGCGATCCGCGAAATGATCATCCCCTCGATGCTGCCGCTGATCATCCCGATCCTGGTCGGCGTGATCCTGGGCCCGAACGCCCTGGGCGGCCTGCTGATGGGCACCATCGTGACCGGCCTGTTCGTGGCGATCTCGATGTGCACCGGCGGCGGCGCCTGGGACAACGCCAAGAAGTACATCGAGGAAGGCCACCACGGCGGCAAGGGCAGCGAGGCCCACAAGGCCGCGGTGACCGGCGACACCGTCGGCGACCCCTACAAGGACACCGCGGGCCCGGCCATCAACCCGCTGATCAAGATCATCAACATCGTGGCGCTGCTGCTGATCCCGCTGCTCTGATCGGCGGCGTCCGCACCACCCCGGAAACCCCGGCTCCGGCCGGGGTTTTCTTTTTGCACCCATTCACGGATCGATTGCCCCCTTGGCAAGGGGGCGCGCCGAAGGCGCGGCGATTGGCAGTCAATGAGCCGGGGCCCGCGATCCGCCCCGCGAATCGCGGGAGATCTGGGCGAATCGCTCAGATCTGCGGCACTTCCTGCAACAGCAGGATGAGGGCGTCCCGGGTGCTGCGGCGCAGCTGGTCCATGCGCGCGGCCATGCCCTCGCCCGCCACCTGCTCGGCGCTCAGGTGCTCGAGGCCGTGGCAGACCTCCACCAGGCCGGTGGCGCCCATGGCCAGGGCGGCCGAGCGCAGGTAATGGGCGGACTTGCCCAGCGCATCGGCGTCGCCGGCGGCCTGGGCCTGCTCCATCTTCCGCACCAGGTCGGGCGCCTCGTGCACGAACATGCGCACGAACTCGCTGAAGGCGCCGGGCCGGTCGCGGTCGAGCATGCGCAGCAGGTCGAGCGCCTTGGGATCGAGCAGGGATTCGGCCATGGCGGGGGCTCCGGTCGAGGTCGGGCCATTGTGCGGGCTGGCGGGGGCGCTGCCTAGCCCGCGGCACCGGGGCGGGCGGCCGAGTGCGGGCTCCAGGCCTTTCCCGTATCCTTGCGCCCCCGTTTCGACGCCCTCCCCCGGGGCAGCAAAGGAGTTCCCCATGGCCCTGGACCTGGTGCCGACCGGCCGCGACGTGCCCAACGAAATCAACGTCGTCATCGAGATCCCCAAGGACGCCGAACCCGTCAAGTACGAGGTGGACAAGGCGACCGGCGCGATCTTCGTGGACCGTATCCTGTCCACCCCGATGCGCTACCCCTGCAACTACGGCTACGTGCCCCACACCCTGTGCGGCGACGGCGACCCGGTGGACGTGCTGGTCATCCTGCCCCTGCCCCTGATCCCCGGCTCGGTCATCCGCTGCCGCCCGGTCGGCCTGCTGAAGATGAAGGACGAGGCCGGCGAGGACACCAAGCTGCTGGCGGTGCCGGTGGACAAGGTGTTCTCGGGCTACTCGCACATCCAGGACATCGGCCAGGTCAGCCAGCACTGGCTCGACCGCATCGGCCACTTCTTCGAGCACTACAAGGACCTGGAGAAGGGCAAGTGGGTCAAGCTCGACGGCTGGGAAGGCGCCGACGCCGCCCGCCGCGAGATCACCGATTCGGTGCAGCGATTCAACGACAGCCCGGAGACGCTGAACTTCTGATCGCGGCGCGGGCGCGGACGCCCCGAAGCCGTCGGCCCACGCCGGCGGCTTCGTGCTTTCCGGCGCCTCAGTCGCGCCGGTAGACCTGGGCGCCCTGGGCCCGGAACTCGGCCGCCTTTTCCGCCATTCCCTGCTCCAGCGCCGCCGCCTCGTCCGCCACGCCCTTCTCCGCGGCGTAGTCGCGCACGTCCTGGGTGATCTTCATCGAGCAGAAGTGCGGGCCGCACATCGAACAGAAGTGCGCGACCTTGTGCGCGTCCTTGGGCAGGGTCTCGTCGTGGTACTCGCGGGCGCGCTCCGGGTCCAGGCCGAGGTGGAACTGGTCCTGCCAGCGGAACTCGAAGCGGGCCTTGCTCAGGGCGTTGTCGCGGGCCTGTGCACCGGGGTGGCCCTTGGCCAGGTCGGCGGCGTGGGCGGCGATGCGGTAGGCCATCAGGCCCTCGCGCACGTCGGCCTTGTTGGGCAGGCCCAGGTGCTCCTTGGGCGTGACGTAGCAGAGCATCGCCGTGCCGAACCAGCCGATCATGGCCGCGCCGATGGCGGACGTGATGTGGTCGTAGCCGGGCGCGATGTCGGTGGTCAGCGGGCCGAGCGTGTAGAACGGCGCCTCGCCGCACTCGCGCAGCTGCTTGTCCATGTTCTCCTTGATCAACTGCATCGGCACGTGGCCGGGGCCTTCGATCATGGTCTGCACGTCGTGCTTCCAGGCGATCTTCGTGAGCTCGCCCAGGGTCTCGAGTTCGCCGAACTGGGCCGCGTCGTTGGCGTCGGCGATCGAGCCGGGGCGCAGGCCGTCGCCCAGCGAGAAGCTGACGTCGTAGGCCTTCATGATGTC
>JAYRTA010000269.1:0-3564 GCA_041919875.1 Arenimonas sp. | reverse complement strand
GCGCGGGCTGGCGACGCCGCCGGCCTGCGCGCCGCCCTGGCGCAGTCGGCCCGGCGCCGGCTGGAAGCGCCCAACGACCTGCTGCTGCACGACCTGCTGTCGGCGCGCCTGCGCGCCACCGACGGCGATGCCGCGGGCGCGCTGGCCCTGCTTGCCCAGCGCCGCGAGGCGGTGCCCGCCGGCCTGGCCCCGCGCTGGCACGCGCAGCGCGCGGCACTGCTCAAGGATGCCGGCCGCGGCTTCGAGGCCGCCGGCGAGCTGGCCTGGCTTTCCACCCTGCAGTCCGGCCGCGCGCGCGCCGAGAGCGTACGCGCCATCGAGGCCCTGGTCGGCGCCGAATCCGACGCCAGCCTGTCCGCCCAGGCGGCCGCCCTGCCCATCGGGCATCCGCTTTACGCCTATGCCGGACGCGCCCTGGTCCAGCGCGGCCTGCCCCTGCCGCGGCCCTTCGACCGCAGCGGCGCGGCGCCCGGCTTCGGGTCCTTCGCCGCCGCCGATGCCGACGGCTATCGCCCGCCGGAGCGCCTGGCCGTGCTGCTGCCGCTGAGCGGCCCGCTGGCGGCCGCCGGCCAGAGCGTGCGCGACGGCCTGCTGGCGGGCT
The DNA here is from genome assembly GCA_041919875.1 of Arenimonas sp. Classification (GTDB taxonomy): domain Bacteria; phylum Pseudomonadota; class Gammaproteobacteria; order Xanthomonadales; family Xanthomonadaceae; genus Arenimonas. Next base: position 2,963 of record JAYRTA010000269.1, on the reverse strand, counting down.
ACTACGGCGAAACCCGCCGTCGCCCGCAGATGCGCTTCTACGACACCGGCGGCAACGACGAGGGCGCACTGCGCGCGGCCGGCGAAGCCCTGGCCGACGGCGCCCAGATGATCGTCGGCCCGCTCACGCGCAGCAGCGTGGACGCGCTGTTCGGCATGCCGGCGCTGGACGTGCCCGTGCTGGCGCTCAATCGCGGCCAGCTGCCGCCACCGCCGGGCAGCGCGGCGTTCGCGCTCTCGCCCGAGGAGGAGGGCGTGGCCGCCGCCGATCGCCTGCTGGCGCGCGGCTTCCGCCGCATCCTGGTGGTCACCCAGGCCGATGACGCCGCCCAGCGCGCGCTCGCCGCCTTCCGCGAGCGCCTGCAGGCGCGCGGCGGCAGCGTCATCGGCGAGGTCCGGGTCGCGGACGGCCAGCCCGACTACGTGCCGGCGCTGCAGCAGGCCTTGGCCGGCGGCCGGCCGGACGCGCTCTTCCTCACGCTCAAGGCGGCGCCCGCGCGCCTGCTGGCCAGCCAGCTCGAGCCGGCCGGCCTGGAGGGCATCGCCCGCGTCGCGACCTCGCTGGTGCTGTCGGGCGGCAACCTGCGCATGGATGTCGAACTCGACGGCATCGAATACCCGGAACTGCCGTGGATGCTCGGCCTGCGCGGCGACCTGCCCGACGCCGATACGCTGGGCCGCAGCCTGCCCAGCGCCCAGGGCGGCGGCGGCCGCCTGTTCGCCTTCGGCCTGGACGCCTGGCGGCTGGCCGCCTACCTCGATGGCCTGCAGCGCGACCCGGCGCTGCAGGTGCGCGGCGCCACCGGCGAACTGCAGTTCGATCCGCTCGGCATCGTCCAGCGCACGCCGGCCTGGGCGGTATTCAGCGGCGGCCGGGCCCGGCCGGCGCTCGACGGCGCGCTGCTGCCCGACGCCGTGACCCGCTGAGGCGCGGCCCCGCCGCGCCGCCCTGCCCGACCCCGCGCCCGCATGCCGCCCGGCCCCGACCGCCATGCGCTCGGTGCCGCGGCCGAAGACGCCGCCCTCGCCCACCTGCGCGCCGCGGGCCTGCGCCTGATCGAGCGCAATGCCCGCTTCAAGGCCGGCGAAATCGACCTGGTGATGCAGGCCGGCGACACCCTGGTGTTCGTCGAAGTGCGGCTGCGCCGGCACGGCGGCTTCGGCGACGGCTTCGACTCGGTGGATCCGCGCAAGCGAATACGCCTGGTGCGCGCCGCGCAATGCTGGCTGCTGCGGCATCCGGCCCTGGCCGAGGCACCCTGCCGCTTCGACGTGGTCTCGGTGCACGCGGCTGGCCTGGAGTGGATTCCCGACGCCTTCGCCGCGCCCGACGGCTGAGCCACCGTAGAATCCGGCCATGCCCGCCGTCCTGCCCCCTGCGCTGCACGCCCTGCTGGCCGAGCTGCTCGGCCCGGACGGCCTGCTGCTCGACCCGTCCGAGCGCCTGGCCTACGGCTACGACAATTCCCGGCGGCAAGGCCTGCCGCTGGCGGTCGCCCTGCCCACCCGCGAGGCCCAGGTGCAGGGCGTGGTGCGGGCCTGCCGCGCGCACGGCGTGCCGATCGTCGCGCGCGGCCGCGGCACCAACACCACCGGCGCCAGCGTGCCCGGCGAAGATGCCCTGGTGCTGTCCTTCGAACGCTTGGACCGCGTGCTGGAGATCCGGCCGGGCGACCGGGTCGCGGTGGTCCAGCCCGGCCTGCTCAACGGCGCGCTGCAGCAGGCGCTGGCGCCGCACGGCCTGTTCTGGCCCCCCGATCCGACCAGCGCCGCCTTCAGCACCGTCGGCGGCAACCTGGCCTGCAATGCCGGCGGCCCGCGCGCGGTGAAGTACGGCGCCAGCCGCGACAACCTGCTGGCGGTCACCGCGATCACCGGTGCGGGCGAGCGGGTCGTGCTCGGGGCCGCGACCACCAAGGGCGCCAGCGGCTTCGACCTGGCACGCCTGCTGGTGGGTTCGGAAGGCACCCTGGCCCTGATCGTCGAGGCCACGCTGCGGCTGGTGCCGGCGCCGCGGGCGCGGCGCGCGCTGCGCGCCCTGTACGCGGACGAAGACGCCGCCGCCGCGGCCGTGGCGCGGCTGATGGCGCAGCCGGTCACGCCCTCCCTGCTCGAGTTCATGGATGGCGACTGCGTGCGCCTGGCGCGCGAGGTCGGCGGCGCGGCCCTGCCGCCCTGCGGCGCGCTGCTGATGATCGAAGCCGATGGCGAACCCGGCGTGCTCGACGCCGCCGAAGCGGCGCTGCGCCAGGCCGCGGAGGGCCCGGGCTGCCTGGACATCACCGCCTCGGACGAGGCCGGGCGCGAGGCGCTGTGGTCGGCGCGCAAGGCGCTCTCGCCGGCCCTGCGCACCCTGGCCCCGGGCAAGATCAACGAAGACGTGGTGGTGCCGGTGTCGCGGCTGCCGGCGCTGGTGGCGGCCGTGCGCGCCGCCGCCGCGGCCCAGTCGCTGCCGATCGTCTGCTTCGGGCACGCCGGCAACGGCAACCTGCACGTGAACATCCTGTACGACCCGGCCGACGACGCCCAGGCGGCGCGCGCCGATGCCGCGCTCGAATCGGTGTTCGACGCCGTGATCGCGCTCGGCGGCCAGGTGTCGGGCGAACACGGCATCGGCCTGGCCAAGCGGGAGTTGCTGGCGCGAGCCGTCGCGCCGGAAACGCTGGCGCTGATGCGGGCGATCAAGGCGCAGTTCGACCCCGACGGCCTGCTCAACCCGGGCAAGGTGCTCGCGCCCTAGCGGCCGGCCGGCGCGGGCGTGGCCATCGGCCCCGCGGCGCTACCCACCGGCGTCGCGGGCGCGGGGACGTGCTCGGCCACCAGCCGCCCGCCCACCAGCACCAGGATGCGGTCGGCGCTGGCCAGGGTCTCCGGGCGGTGCGCGACCAGGATGCGGGTGATCGGCAGTGCGCGGACCGCGGCGTTGACCTCGCGCTCGGCGGCCAGGTCGAGGTGGCTGGTGGC
>JAYRTA010000268.1:0-3588 GCA_041919875.1 Arenimonas sp. | reverse complement strand
TGGTCTACGTCGGGCTCTCGCGGGCCGTCTCGGGCACCCTGCAGTCGGCCGAGACGGCGGCCCAGCGCGGCCATCCCGGGCGCACGCACGTCTTCGACACCGGCACCGCGTCGGCGGGCGAGGGCTTGCTGGTGCTGCGCGCGGCCGAACTGGCGGCCGGGGGCGCCGGCGTGCAGGACATCCTCGCCGAGCTGGCGCGGCTCAAGCCGCTCACGAGCACCTGGGCGGTGGCGCGCGACATCAGCCACGCCGTGCGCGGCGGCCGCCTGCCGGCCTGGGCCAAGCCGGTGGTCGAATGGCTGGGGCTGACGCCGGTGGCGCGCGTGAAGAAGACCGGGCGGCTGGGCATGGCCGGCGGCCTGTTCGGGAAGTCGCGCGTGCCCGAGCGTTTCGCCGCCTACGTCGCCCGCCGCACCGACCGCGGCCGCCGCTGGCGCCTGCTGGTGGGCCATTGCGATGCGCCGGCCGATGGCGAGGCCCTGCTGGCCGCGCTGCGCGCGCGCCTGGACGTGGCCGACGGCTGGCTGGTGGAAACCGGCGCCGCGATCGGCGCCCACGCGGGCCCGGGCGCGCTGGTGGTGGCCCTGCAGCCCGTGGACTGACGCGCCGGGCGCGCTCGCCCATAATGCGCGCATGACCGCGGACGCCCTGCTCCTCCTGGCCGCCTACCTGCTCGGCTCCCTGTCGGGCAGCCTGCTGCTGGGCCGCCTGCGCGGCGTCGACATCCGCACCCAGGGCAGCGGCAATGCCGGCGGCACCAATGCGCTGCGCACCCAGGGCTGGGCCTTCGCGCTGGGCACGGTCGCGGTGGACCTGGGCAAGGGCGTGCTGGCGACCTGGCTGGCGCTGCGCCTGGGCAGCGGCGCGCCGTGGCTGCCCTACGCCGCGGCCGCGGCCGCGGTGCTGGGCCACGTCTGGCCGGTGTTCCACGGCTTCCGCGGCGGCAAGGGCGCGGGCACCCTGGTGGGGGCCCTGGTGCTGCTCTGGCCGGCCGCGCTGCCGGTGGTCCTGGGCACCTGGCTGCTGTGCCTGGTGCTGACCGGCTACGTCGGCCTGTCCACGGTGCTGGCGGCGGCGTCGCTGGTGCCGGCGGCCCTGCTGGGTGGCGCGTCGCCCGAGCGCACCGCGTTCGCGCTGGCGATGGCGCTGTTCCTGCTGTTCACCCATCGCGCCAACCTCGCGCGCCTGCGCGCCGGCACCGAAAGCCGGTTCGAGAAAGTGCGCCTGTTCGCGCGCCGGAGGCCGGCGTGATCGATCGCGCCCTGCTGGCGCGCCTGTGCGAAGGCCCCGCCTCGGGCGCGGCCCTCGCACGCGCGCTGGGCGTCACCCGCAGCGCGGTCTGGAAGCGCATCGAGGCGCTGCGCGAGGCCGGCGTGGACGTGCTGGCGCGACCGGGCCAGGGCTATGCCCTCGCGCGCCCGCTGCAGTTGCTCGACGCGCAGGCGCTGCAGGCGGCCCTGCCGGCCGATGCCCGCGCCGAACTCGCCGCGCTGTCGCTGGCCTTCGAAACCGGGTCCACCAATGCCGATGCACTGGCCGCGCCCTTGCCCGCGCACGGCTGCGCCGCGTTCCTGGCCGAACGCCAGCACGCCGGCCGCGGTCGGCGCGGGCGCGCGTGGGCCTCGCCGCTGGCGGCCCATGTCTATCTCAGCCTCGCGCGCCGGTTCGACCGCGGCCTGGCGGGCCTGCAGGGCCTGAGCCTGGCGGTCGGCGTCGCCGCCTGCGAGGCGCTGCAGGCGCTGGGTTATCCGCAGGTGGGCCTGAAGTGGCCCAACGACCTGGTGGCCGAGGGCCGCAAGCTGGGCGGCATCCTGGTCGAAGTCGGTGGCGAGGCCGCCGGTCCGATGCGCGTGGTGGTGGGCATCGGCCTGAACGTGCAGATGCCCGATCGCGCCGCGCGCGGCATCGGCCAGCCCTGGATCGACCTGGCGTCGCTGTCATCGCGCGCGCCCGATCGCGCCGCGGTCGCGCTGGCGCTGCTCTCGGCGCTGCCGCTGGCGCTGGCGCGCTTTGAATCCGGCGGGCTGGCGCCGTTCCTGCAGCGCTGGCCACGCCACGACCACCTGGCTGGCCGCGCCGTGCGGCTGGAGGAGGGCGGACGCGTGCACGAGGGCATCGCCGCCGGCGTCGCCGGCGATGGCGCGCTGCGCCTGCGCCTGGCCGATGGCGAGCGCTGCTTCCATGCCGGCGAAGCGAGCCTGCGCGCCGCATGAACTGGCTGCTCGACCTCGGCAACTCCCGGCTCAAGCTCGCCCCGTGGCGCGCGGGACGCGGCCTGGGCGAGGTGCAGGCCTGGCCGCATGCGGCGGCCGACTTCGGCACGCAGCTGCAGCGCTGGCTCGAGGGCACCGGCGCCGGCGACATCGCCTGGCTGGCCTCCGTGGCACCGTCGGAGATCACCGCGACCGTGGCCGAGTCGCTGGCCCGCCGCGGCATGCCTGCCCGGCGCGTGCGCACGCGCCCGGCCTGCGGCGGCGTGCGCATCGCCTATGCCGAGCCTTCGCGCCTGGGCGTGGACCGGTTCCTGGCCCTGCTGGGCGCGCAGGCCCGCGGCCCGGGCCCCTGGCTGCTGGTGTCGGCGGGCAGTGCGCTGACCGTGGACCTGCTCGATGCCAGCGGCCAGCACCTCGGCGGCGTCATCGCGCCGAGTCCGGAGCACATGCGCGCGGCGCTGGCGGCGCGTTTCCCGGCGCTGGCCTACGCCGGGGGCGAAGCCTGCGATTTCGGCACCGACACCGCCGACGCGCTCGCCGGCGGCAGCCTGGGTGCGGCCGCCGGCCTGGTCGAACGCTGCCACCGGCAGGCCACCCGCCTGCTGGGCCGGGCGCCGCAGCTGCTGCTGGCCGGCGGCGGCGGCGAGCGGCTGGGGGCCTGGTTGGACCTGCCGGCGCAGCCGGCGCCGGCGCTCGTGCTGGAAGGCATGGCCGTCTACGCGGCCGAACCCGGAGAGGACAGCCCATGATCCTGCGCGGCCTGGTCGTGCTGCTGCTGTGCATGAACCTGGGCGTGGGCCTGTGGTGGTGGCGCCATTCGGCGCCGGTGCCCGCGCCGCCGCCCGCCACCGAGCTCGGCACCGGCAGCCTGGTCCTGCTGGGCGAAGCCGAGGCGCCGCCGACGCCCGAGCAGATCGACGCCGGCCTGCCACCGGTGCCGATGCCCGCGGCGCCGGCCTGCCTCAGCCTCGGTCCGTTCGAATCGCCGGCGGCGATGCGCGCCGCGGTGACGGCGCTGACGCCGCTGGCGGCCCGCATCCAGTTCCGGGAAGTGCAGGCCGATGCGCTGCGCTACTACCGCGTCTTCCTGCCGGCGGCGCCCAGCCGCGAACAGGCCCTGGCCACCGCCCGGGCCATGGCCGCGCGCGGCGTGGCGGACTACTACGTGGTGACGGCCGGCGAACAGGAGAACACCGTGTCGCTCGGCCAGTTCCGCGAGCTGGCCAATGCCGAGGCCCGGCGCGCGCAGATCACCGGCCTGGGCTTCGAAGCCCGGCTCGAGCCGCGCACCGAACGGGTCGCGCAGTGGTGGATCGACCTGGCCGGCGAGGCCGGCCTGGACTGGCGCGGGGCGCTCGGCGCGCCCGTGGGCATC
>JAYRTA010000267.1:0-3600 GCA_041919875.1 Arenimonas sp. | reverse complement strand
CGCCGGCGGCGGGGCCAGCCGGTGCGGCAGCAGGGTGTCCTCGGCCAGCACCAGCGGCCGGCCGTCGGACAGCTTCACCTCGCGCAGCGCGTCGCGCAGGCGCATCGGGATGAAGGCTTCCTCCCAGCGCGACAGCGGCTTGTCGGCGGTGCCGGACAGGCCGAGGTGGAATCCGATCGCCATCCACGGCGCCGGCGCGGCCAGGCGCACCGCCTCGCTGCGGTAGCTGTTGCCCTGCGAGCGTGCGCTGAGCTGGGTGCGCAGCAGGCCGCCCAGCGCGACGTCGAGTGCGTCGCGGACCTGGGTCGAGCAGTTGCTGGTGAAGTAGTCGTAGGCGTAGCGCGCGTCCTCGCCCGAGGCGCGGGTGGCCAGCGAGTCGGAGATCGCCCGCGCCTGCTCCGGCGTGAGGTCCAGCCACTGGATCGAGGCGCCGCGGCCGACCTCGCGGTAGTAGGCCAGGTCGCGCGCCATCGGCAGCGCCACCAGCCAGTAGCGCATGTGGCCGAGCACGAAATTGTGGTGGAAGCCGGGCTCGTCGAGGTCGAAGTAGCCGAAGTTGTAGGACACCGGCCCGCCGGCGGCGGGATCGTCCACGACGATGGCGTTGTGGCCGAAGCGTTCGAAGAAGATCTCGCCCGGCTCCATGGTCAGCACGCCGACGCGCGGCGCCGCGGCGGCCAGGGCCGGCAGCAGGCACAGCAGCAGGGCGGCCAGCCAGGCCGCGGCCCGGTCACGCATCGGCATGCACGCTCACCACGAAGCTGTGCACGCGGCGGCGGTCGGCGCGGGCCACGCGGAAGTGGAAGCGGCCCAGCGCCAGTTCTTCGCCGGCCTCGGGCAGGTGGCCGATGGCGGCGGTGATGAGGCCGCCGATGGTGTCGTACTCGTCGTCGGCGAAATCGGCGCCGAACTGCTCGTTGAAGTCGGGGATGGGCGTGAGCGCGTCGACCATGAACTGGCCGTCGGCCTGGGCGGCGATGAGCTTGGCCTCGTCGGCGTCGTCGTGTTCGTCGTCGATCTCGCCGACGATCTGCTCGAGCACGTCCTCGATGGTGACCAGGCCGGCGACGCCGCCGTGCTCGTCCACCACGATCGCCATGTGGTTGCGCGAGAGCCGGAATTCCTTGAGCAGCACGTTCAGGCGCTTGGACTCGGGGATCAGCACCGCGGGCCGCAGCAGTTCACGTACCGAACCGGGCCCGCCGTCGCTGACCATGCCGCGCAGCAGGTCCTTGGCCAGCAGGATGCCCAGGATTTCGTCCCGGTCCTCGCCGTGCACGGGGAAGCGGCTGTGGCCGGAGTCGACCACCATGCGCATCAGGTCCATGAACCTGCCCTCCACGGGCAGCGAGACCATCTGCGAGCGCGGGACCATGATGTCGCCGACCTGGCGCTCGGACACCGATAGGGCGCCCTCGAGCATCTTCAGGGTATCCGGCCCCAGCAGGCCGTTGGCCTGGGCCTCGCGCAGGATCTCGACCAGGTCCTCGCGGGTCCTGGGTTCGCCGGAAAAGGCCAGGCTCAGGCGTTCGAACCAGGAGCGGCGTTCCGGCGGGCTACTAGGGGCGTCTTCTGACATCTCGGTGGGGCAGGCGCCACGCGGGCGGGCGGCCAGTGTAACCAAAGCGGCCGGCGCGGCCCATTTCAGGGGCGGGGAGGGCCGTCGGCGTCGCCCGGAAGGTGGCAGGCCCCGTCCCGGCAGGCCTCGCTGCGGCGCTGGGCGCGGGCCGCGGCGCGGCGGACCAGCCAGCCATAGGCCCGGTTGAGCCGCAGCGCCGACAGCGGCTGGCGCAGCCGGGCGACCCAGGGGTAGAGCGCCTCCCACAGCGGCCGCAGGCGGGGGTTTGCCCACAGTCGGGCGATGCCGGCGAGGCCCGCGGCGCCGTAGGCCAGTTCGAACACCGGCACGCCCACGTACCAGCGGCCGGCGGCGTCGCGGGCGTGGATCAGGCGCATGAGCTGCTCCCGCCCGAGCCCGGCGGCGGCCACGTGCGGGTCCCGGAAGCCCGGGGCGGAGGCGTCCACCAGCGCCAGCCGCTGGTGGCGGTCATGGTCCTTGAGCGCCAGCATCTCTTCCCGGCACAGCGGGCAGGAATGGTCGTAGTAGATGGTGAGCGGCCAGGTGGCGCTCATGCGGTGCCTCCGTCGCGCAGCAGCTTCTGGATGCGGCTGCCGAGCTTCATCACCTTCATCAGGGTGGCGGGCTCGAGCCGCAGCATCTCCTCGCCCCAGGACGAAAGCGCCACCATCAGCGCCAGCGTGTCCTGGATGCGCTGGCGGGCGCCCGGGTCTTCGCCGGGGAAGGCCGGGTCGGCCGACAGCTCGCGCAGCATCGCCACGGTGGGGTCGAATTCGCGTGATTTGCGCTCGCGCACCACGGTGCGGAACAGCTCCCAGACGTCCCTGGAGGTCTCGAAATGGTCGCGCCGCTGGCCGACCAGGTGGGCGACCCGGACCAGCTTGAGGTTGATCAGTTCGCGCAGGCTGTTGCTGACATTGGAGCGGGCGACCTGAAGGATCGCCGTGATTTCCTCCGCGTCCATCGGCCGGCCGGCCAGGAAGAGCAGGGCGTGGACCTGGGCGACGGTGCGGTTGACGCCCCAGCGCGAGCCCATTTCGCCCCAGTGCAGGACGAACCGGCGGCTGACGGGGCTGAGCGCATCGACGGGCTCGTCGCCGGCGGCCGCGGCGCCGGACGCAGGCTCGCCGGCCGGGGCCGCGGGGGCGTCTGGGCGGCTCGGCGGCAGGTAGGGCGGGCTGGGTTTGTCGATCATGGCGGCGTCCGTTCGATGGGACTTGCGCGCAGCCTATTCTTGGCAGTAATTTCTGTCAAGACAGAAATTACTGCCAAGAGGATGCCCGGATGAACGCTGACGGTCGGCAGGAACAGGAGGGCATCGCGCCGCGCGTGCTGGTGCTGGGCGGTGGCGGATTCATCGGCCGGCATGCGGTGGCGGCCCTGCTGGCCCGCGGGGCGCGGGTCGAGGTGGGCAGCCGCCATCCTGCGCGCCTGGACCGGCGCCTGCCCGCGCTAGCCCATGACTGCCCGCGCCGGCAGGCCCGGCTGGAGCGCCTGTTGGCGCCGGAGGCGTGGCGCGGGCTGGTCGAGGGCGTGGACGTGGTGGTGAATTGCGTGGGCATCCTGCGCCAGCGCGGGCGGGAGACCTACCGCCGGGTCCACCACCTCGCACCCGCGGCCCTGGCCGAGGCCTGCCGGCGCGCGGGTACGCGGCTGGTCCACGTCTCGGCCCTCGGGCTGCATCCGCCAATGCGCAGCCGGTTCCTGCGGTCGAAGGCCGATGGCGAGGCCGCGCTGCGGGCGAGCGGCGTCGACGGCTGCATCGTCCGGCCGTCGTTGCTCGATGCCGAGCGCGGCGGCTACGGCGCGGCCTGGATCCGGCGCGTCGCGCGCTGGCCCGTGCATGCGCTGCCCGCCGATGCGCGCGGGCGCATCGCCGTGCTGGACGTGCGCGACCTGGGCGAGGCCTTGGCGGTACTGGCGTTCCGGCCGCGCCTGGCCGAGGGCACCACCCGGGCCGACTCCCACCTGGGCGGCGAGGCCGCCCCGACCCTGCAGGACTACCTGGCGCACCTGCGGGC
>JAYRTA010000266.1:0-3604 GCA_041919875.1 Arenimonas sp. | reverse complement strand
AGACCGCGCCGCTGCTGTTCACCGCCTTCAACAACCAGTACTGGAGCACCGACATGTCCGGCGCCATGCCGAACCTGCCGGTCACCATCTTCCAGTTCGCCATGAGCCCCTTCGAGCACTGGAACCAGCTGGCCTGGGCCGGCGCCTTCCTGATCACCCTGTTCGTGCTGGCCGTGAGCCTGGCCGCCCGGACCCTGCTGCTGCGCAAGAAGACCGACCATGACTAACGCCCCGATCGCCATCCAGACCGCCGTCCCGCAGGCCCGCGCCGATGCCAGCCCGAGCCGGGTGAAGCTGGCCGCCCGGAACCTGGCCTTCCACTACGGCGACTTCACCGCGCTCAAGGACATCAACCTCGAGGTGCCGGAGAAGAAGGTGACCGCGCTGATCGGCCCCTCGGGCTGCGGCAAGTCCACCCTGCTGCGCATCTTCAACCGCATCTATTCGATCTACCCGGGCCAGCGGGCCAGCGGCGAGGTGCTGCTCGACGGCGAGAACGTGCTCGACCCGAAGTACTCGCTCAACAAGCTGCGCAGCAAGATCGGCATGGTGTTCCAGAAGCCGGTGCCGTTCCCGATGTCCATCTACGACAATATCGCCTACGGCATCGGCCACTACGAGAAGCTGCCCAAGGCGCGCATGGACGAGCGGGTCGAGCAGGCCCTGCGCCAGGCGGCGCTCTGGGACGAGGTCAAGGACAAGCTCAGGCAGAGTGCCCTGGGCCTGTCGGGCGGCCAGCAGCAGCGGCTCTGCATCGGGCGCGCGGTCGCCCTGCAGCCGGAGGTGATCCTGTTCGACGAGCCGACGTCGGCCCTGGACCCGATCGCCACCGGCAAGATCGAGCAGCTCATCGCCGAGCTCAAGCAGCAGTTCACCATCCTCATCGTGACCCACAACATGCAGCAGGCCGCCCGCTGCTCCGACTACACCGCCTTCATGTACCTGGGCGAGCTGGTCGAGCACGGCGTGACCTCCACCCTCTTCACCAAGCCCTCGAAGCAGCAGACCGAGGACTACATCACCGGCCGATTCGGCTGAGGCGACCCCGATGACCGACCATATCGTCAAGAGCTACGACAGCGAACTCAAGCGCCTGGACGGCGAGATCCTGCGCATGGGCGAGATCGCCGTGGCCCAGCTCGACGCCGCCATCGACGTGCTGCAGCGGCGCGACAGCAAGGCCGCCGAGCGGGTTGTCGCCAACGACGACGCCATCGACGCCCTCGAGCATGAGGTCAGCCACGACGTCCTGCGCCTGCTGGCCCTGCGCCAGCCCATGGCCCGCGACCTGCGCGAGGTGTACGCGGCCCTGCGCATTTCCTCGGACATCGAGCGCATCGGCGACTACGCCGCCAACGTGGCCAAGCGCAGCATGGTGCTCAACCAGTCCGCGCCGGTGCCGGCCGCGGGTGGCCTGCCGGCCCTGGCCGGCCTGGCCAGCGAGCTGGTGACCGAATCGCTGGCCGCCTACCGCGAGCGCGACGCCGACCGGGCCCTGTCGGTGCGCGCCCGCGACGTCGAGCTCGACGCCGCCTACACCCGGCTGTTCCGCGAGCTGCTGACCTACATGGCCGAGGACCCGCGCCACATCACGGCCTGCACCCACCTGCTGTTCGCGGCCAAGAACATCGAGCGCATCGGCGACCATGCCACCAACATCGCCGAGAACACCTGGTTCCTGGTCCACGGCGAGCCGCTCGAGGGCGAGCGGGCCAAGGCCGACCGCACCAGCGAGTGAGCGCCGCCCGGGACAGGCCCCGGGCTTTCAAGCGTCAACCCCGCCATGCGGCCTCTTTGGCCCGGCGGAGCGACGCAGCAACGTCCACTCCCGAGGACACCGGGAGTACACGCCGGAGCGTGGGAACGTCTTCCCATTCCTGCTCACCCCGCTGACGCGGCGTCTCCACCACTGACTCCAGACCGCAATGCCGGCAATGCTGGTGCGCCCATTGGGTACCCCTGGTCGCACCCTCTTCATCGTCGGGGCGTACAGGGGACTCGACCAGCGCCAGGTAGTCCTCGTCCACCTGCGTCCGTGCGAGCAACTTCTCCCGGAAGTCCGCGTAGGCCTCCGTGCCCGCCCAGCGCCTGCCGTAGCTCAGCCCGGGTTCGTCAAAGGTCCGCCCGCACCTCGCGCAAATCCCATGGTCCACCATCATCATCCGGATCACCGCCGCGCCCAGGCAGAAGCCCAGCAACTGGATCGCCGCGAGGACGTAGCCCATGGCGCCCAGGGGTCCCGTCGTGACGGCGCGGCCAACCACAAACTCCGTGCCCGCCAACGCCACTTTCAGGTAGGTCAGGAAGTCCACCCGGGTCGCGATGCGGATACCGTCGACCTGGAGCCATTGATAGCCCAGCCAGTGGACCAGGAAGAAGGTGGCGAACAGCACTACCGCCATCTTCATCTGCAGCCACCGCCCCGGGGGAACCCGCTGCCATCGGGTTCCGAGGAGGAACCCCACCGCCGCCAGCGTCCCCAGCAACCCGGCGCCGATGGGGAAGAACCCCCACCACATCCGCCCGATCATGGTCCATTCGAAATGATGCTCGACCCACGCGACCACCAGAGCCGTGACCAGCGCCCAGGCGATCCCGCACCCCTCGACCAGCCTCGCTGGCATGAAGTCCTTCATCCCGCCCCCCGGTTCCCCTGACGTTGACGGTCGATCTTGCGCACTCTTGCCCCGCCGGGCAACGCAGGGGCCCGCTTGCGCCGGGCTCCGCCCCGGAAACCTCGCCCGGCTTGGGGTAGAATCCCGCCCGCTCGATGCCTGTTGCGGGAGAGGCTGGCCCAGGCCAGCGCCGAAGGCGTAACGCCCGTAATCGCTCAGGAACAGGAACCGCCGCAGGCGAGCGACTCTGGAGAGACCGGAACCAGCCGGCGCCGAAGGGGCATGGGACGCAGGACGCGCCCCAAAACTCTCAGGCAAAAGGACAGAGGGGCACCCCGCGCCACCCGCGCGGCCAATCCCCTTTGCCCGGACCCGCCATGACCCGCGACAGCCTGCGTTCCCTCGAGCACCACGACGCCTTCCTCGAGCGCCACATCGGCCCCAACGACGCCGAGATCGCCCATATGCTGCGCGTGGTCGGCCACGACTCGCTCGATGCGCTGACCGACGCCATCGTGCCGGCCAGCATCAAGTCGGCGGCCCCGCTGGCCCTGCCCGCCCCGGTCACCGAGGTCGAGGCCATCGCCAAGATCCGCGCCATCGCCTCGAAGAACCAGGTCTTCCGCAGCTTCATCGGCCAGGGCTACCACGGCACCCACACGCCCAACGTCATCCTGCGCAACATCCTCGAGAACCCGGCCTGGTACACCGCCTACACGCCCTACCAGGCCGAGATTTCCCAGGGCCGCATGGAAGCGCTGATCAACTTCCAGACGATGTGCGCCGAGCTCACCGGCATGGAGATCGCCAACGCGTCCCTGCTCGACGAAGCCACCGCCGCCGCCGAGGCGATGACCCTGGCCAAGCGCTCGGCGAAGTCGAAGTCGAACCTGTTCGCGGTGTCCGCCGGCGTGCACCCGCAGACCCTGGAAGTGCTGCGCACGCGCGCCGAGCCCCTGGGCATCGAACTGGCCGTGGTGGCGGACGCC
>JAYRTA010000265.1:0-3613 GCA_041919875.1 Arenimonas sp. | reverse complement strand
AGCTGCCCGATGCGCCCGACCTGGTGCTCGACCCGGGGCGCCAGCAGTACTTCGCCGGCGCCGCGCTCAAGCCGCTGCTGCCCTACTGCACCGCCGTGCTGCCGCCCTCGGCGATGGCCGCGCTGTCGCCGTCCGAACTCGAGGGCCTCGGCGGCGCCCAACCCTGGGCGCGCCTGGCCTGGCTGTGTGCCCTGGCCAGCGGCAACGGCGCCCTGCTGGCCGGCTTCGGCCCGAACGACAAGTACAAGCTGCTCAAGTGGCCGCAGACCGAGCGCGAGTTCCCCAAGCACTTCCGCATCGCGACCGTGATGATGAAGGGGCCGGCCCTGCTGACCGACGTGGCCGAGCAGAGCGGCGCCTCGCTGGCGGAGGTGATTGATTTCGTCAACGCCAGCCTGGTCTCGGGCGTGGCGTCGCCGGAAAGCGCCGCGGCCGCCGAGGTCGACGCCCACAAGGGCGGCGGACTGCTGGTGCGGTTCCGCCGCTGAGGCCCGGCGGCGGGCCGCCGCCGTACGCCCGGCGGGCGCCGCGGGGCGCGCCCGCGGCGAGATGAACGCCCGCACCCGATTGCCTTGCCCCGGGGCGACCCGGCGCGGGACAATCCACGCCCTCCCCCACGCCCCGCCGATGATGGATTCCGAGCGCTACCCGCGCCTGTCGCGCATTGCCGTCCCCGCCGACCTGCGGCAGCTCCCCGAAGCGGAGCTGCCCGCGGTGGCCGGGGAGTTGCGCGCCTACCTGATCGACAAGGTCAGCCAGTCGGGCGGCCACTTCGGCGCCGGCCTGGGCGTGATCGAACTCACCGTCGCCCTGCACTACCTGTACGAGACGCCGGAGGACCGCCTGGTCTGGGACGTCGGCCACCAGTGCTACCCGCACAAGATCCTCACCGGCCGGCGCGACAGCATCCATACGGTCAAGCAAAAGGACGGCGTGGCGCCCTTCCCCAAGCGCGACGAGAGCGAATACGACAGCTTCGGCGTCGGACACAGCTCCACCTCGATCTCGGCGGCCCTGGGCATGGCGATCGCGGCCCGTGCGCAGGGCCAGGCGCGCAAGGTGGTGGCGGTGATCGGCGATGGCGCGATGACCGCGGGCATGGCCTACGAGGCGCTCAACCACGCCGGCGGCATGGAGCCCGAACCCGACCTGCTGGTGATCCTCAACGACAACCGCATGTCGATTTCCGAGAACGTCGGCGGCCTGACCAAGATGCTGGGCCGCCTGTCCGGCAGCCACACGCTCAACGCCCTGCGCGAGGGCGGCAAGAAGCTGTTCGGCGACAAGCGCAAGCCGGCCGCGCGCTTCATGCGCCGCTGGGAGGAACACTGGAAGGGCATGTTCGTGCCGTCCACGCTGTTCGAGGAAATGGGCTTCCACTACACCGGCCCGATCGACGGCCACGACGTGCCCGCCCTGGTCGCCACGCTCAAGACGCTCAAGGGCCTCAAGGGCCCGCAGCTGCTGCACGTGATCACCACCAAGGGCAAGGGCTACGACCGGGCCGAGGGCGACCAGATCGAATACCACGCGGTCGGCCCCTTCGACCCGAGCGTGGGCATCGTGAAGAAGGCCGGCCCGGCCAAGCCGACCTATACCCAGGTCTTCGGCGACTGGTTGTGCGACGCCGCCGCGGCCGAGCCGCGCCTGCTGGCGATCACGCCGGCGATGCGCGAAGGCTCGGGCCTGGTGCGCTACAGCAAGGAATACCCGGACCGGTACTTCGACGTCGCCATCGCCGAGCAGCATGCGGTGACCCTGGCGGCGGGCATGGCCTGCGAAGGCGCCAAGCCGGTGGTGGCGATCTATTCGAGCTTCCTGCAGCGCGGCTACGACCAGTTGATCCACGACGTGGCGCTGCAGCAGCTGGACGTGCTGTTCGCGATCGACCGCGGCGGTGTGGTCGGCCCCGACGGCGCCACCCACGCGGGCAGCTTCGACCTGAGCTTCCTGCGCTGCGTCCCCGACATGGTGGTGATGGCGCCCGCCGACGAAAACGAATGCCGCCGCATGCTCAGCACCGGCCTGGCCCACGCCGGCCCGGCGGCCGTCCGTTATCCGCGCGGCAGCGGGCCGGGCGTCGCGGTCACGGGCGACCTCGAGACCCTCGCCATCGGCAAGGCCGAACTGCGCCAGCGCGGCGCCGGCGTGGCCCTGCTCGCCTTCGGCAGCACCGTCGCGGCGGCCGAACAGGTCGGTCGCGAACTGGGCCTGGGCGTGGTGAACATGCGCTTCGTCAAGCCGCTCGACCGCGCCCTGCTGCTGGACCTCGCGCGCACGCACGAGGGCTTCTGCACCATCGAGGACAACGTGGTCGCGGGCGGTGCCGGCAGCGGCGTCGCCGAACTGCTGGCCGCCGAGGGCCTCGCCCTGCCCGTGCTGCACCTGGGCCTGCCCGACGCCTGGCAGGAACATGCCAGCCGTGAGCAACTGCTGGCCGAGGCGGGCATCGATGCCGCCGGCATCCGTGCCGCCGTGCTGGCCCGCTGGCCGCATCTGGGGCCGGGCCAGGCCGCCGCCGCCCAGGGCTGATCCCGCCGCCGGGCCGCCGGCGCTTTGCTAGAGTTCGCCCGCACCCCCCGGGAGTCCGACCATGGCATGGCTGCGCCTGATGTCCGCCCTCTTCCTCGGCCTGGCCCTCGCGGCCTGCGGCGGTGATCCGCCCACCGAGTCCTCCGCCCGCGAGCCCGGCGCCGCGGCAGGCGCGACCGGACCGGACGCCGACCTTCGCGCCGATCCACCCGCGGTGGACGACGCCGCCTCGATGCAGGACCTGCCCGGCCTGGAGGACATGGCTGCCGCCGGCGATGCCCTGGACGGGATGCCCCCGATCGAGACCGGCGAGGGCCCGGCGACGGATCCGGGCGACGCAACGATGGACGTCCCGCCGATCGCCGAAGCGGAGGCGGTGGCCGACGACGTGGCGGACCGCCAGGCGCAGATGGCGGAGTTCCAGGCGGCGATGGCGGAGCTGGCCGCTGCCGGCAACGACCCCGAGAAATACGCGGCGGCGATGGAGCGCATGCAGGCGGCGTCCAAGGCGATGGGCGCGGCGCGCGTCCGCCGCGACTCCGCCAAGCGCAGCGAAGAAGTGGAGGCCAGCCTGCCCGAGGCCTGGCGCCAGACCCGCGCCGTGGTCCGCGACGGCGACGAAGCCGAGGTGGTGGTGCAGCTGGGGGACATCGACAACCTCGGCTATGGCTGGCCCGAGGGCTTCGATCCCTTCAGCGGCAAGTCCACGCCGGTGCACCGCTACCCCTTCGCGCCGGAAGCCGACGATCCCGACGGCACCGACCGGATCATGGTGGTCTCCGGCTACCAGCGCGGCGCCGATGGCGCCGTCGACGGCTACACCCGCGGCACCGCGCGGCCGGACAACGCACCGCGTCCGCTGGTGCTCGAGTACGACCTGCGGGGCACGCCGGTGCGGGCGGTCGTGCTGCAGCTGTTCGTGGATGATTTCCAGAGCGAGCGCATGGGCAGCCGCTACCGGGTCTGGATCAACGACCGCGAGGCGCCCGACCTGGCCACGGCGATCAACGCGCTCGACCAGACCGGGCCGATCGGCAAGCTGCTCAACCTGCAGTTGCTGCCCGAGTACCACGATGCCGTC
>JAYRTA010000264.1:0-3615 GCA_041919875.1 Arenimonas sp. | reverse complement strand
GGTGCGGCCGATGCGGTGCACGTAGCTCTCGGTGTCGTAGGGCACGTCGTAGTTGAGCACGTGGCTGATGCGGTCCACGTCCAGGCCGCGGGCCGCCACGTCGGTGGCCACGAGGATGTCGATCTTGCCGCCCTTGAGCTGTTCGATCGTGCGCTCGCGCTGGGCCTGGGCGATGTCGCCGTTGATGGCGGCGGCCGCGAAGCCGCGCGCCTGCAGCTTCTCGGCCAGTTCCTCGGTCGCCTGCTTGGTGCGGGCGAAGACGATCATGGCGTCGAAGGGCTCGGCCTCGAGGATGCGGGTGAGCGCATCGAGCTTGTGCAGGCCGCTCACCTGCCAGTAGCGCTGGCGGATGTTCTCGGCGGTGCGGGTCTTGGCCGCGATCGTCACTTCCTCGGGATCGCGCAGGTAGGTCTGGGCGATGCGGCGGATCGGCGCCGGCATGGTGGCCGAGAACAGCGCGGTCTGGCGCTCGGCCGGGACCTTCTTGAGGATTTCCTCGACGTCGTCGATGAAGCCCATGCGCAGCATCTCGTCGGCCTCGTCCAGCACCAGGGTGCGCAAGCGCGAGAGGTCCAGCGAGCCCTTCTCGAGGTGGTCGATGATGCGGCCCGGGGTGCCGACCACCACGTGCACGCCGCGGCGCAGGGCCTGCAGCTGCGGCCCGTAGCCCTGGCCGCCGTAGATCGGCAGCACGCGGAAGCCGGGCAGGTGGGCGGCGTACTTCTGGAAGGCCTCGGCGACCTGGATGCCCAGCTCGCGGGTCGGGCACAGCACCAGGGCCTGGGGCGTGGCCTGGGCCGGGTCGAGGCGGGCGAGCAGGGGCAGGGCGAAGGCGGCGGTCTTGCCGGTGCCGGTCTGGGCCTGGCCCAGCACGTCCTTGCCGGCCAGCAGGTGCGGGATGGTGGCGGCCTGGATCGGCGAGGGCGCTTCGTAGCCGACCTCGGCCAGCGCGCGCAGCAGGGGTTCGCCGAGGGCGAGGTCGCGGAACAGCAGCGGCGCGCCGGGCGCCTCGTGCGAGGGAGCGGTCATGGGGAGTCCGTGGAAGGCGGGGAACTTCGCATGCCGGCACACCACGGTCGCGAAGAAGGCGCGCGATTGTAGCGCACTCCGGCCCCGATGGCCTGAACCGGTCCGGTCTTGCGACCCCGGGCCGATGCCGGAATCATGGGCCCCCGCCCCGGACCGGAGCCCGCCGATGCGCCCGTCGCCCAAGACCGTCCTCGCCGCGTTGGCACTGGCCGCGCTGGTCGCCTGCGCCACCGCCCCCACCGGCCGCCGGCAGTTCATCCTGGTGGGCGACGCCGACATGGCCCGGATGGGCGCCACCGCCTTCGACCAGGTCAAGGCCAGCGGCAAGGTCTCCACCGATGCCGCCCAGGCCCGCTACGTGCGCTGCGTCGCCGACGCCCTGGTGGCCCAGCTGCCGGCGGCCTGGCGCAGCCAGCCCTGGGAAGTGGTGGTGATGGCGGACGACAGCGCCAATGCCTTCGCCCTGCCGGGCGGCAAGGTCGGCGTGCACGCCGGCCTGCTCAAGGTCGCCGCCAACCAGGACCAGCTGGCCGCGGTGATCGGCCACGAGCTGGCGCACGTGGTGGCGCGCCACGCCTCCGAACGCGTGTCCCAGCAGTTCGCCGCCGACACCGCCCTGCGCGCGCTCGACGGCGCCACCGGCGGCGAGCGCCGGCAGCTGCTGGGCCTGCTGGGCGTGGGCGCCCAGGCCGGCGTGCTGCTGCCGTTCTCGCGCCAGCACGAATCCGAGGCCGACGTGCTGGGCCAGCGCTACATGGCCCAGGCCGGCTTCGACCCGCGCGCCGCCGGCGCGCTGTGGCGGAACATGATGGCCCAGGGCGGCGCCCGGCCGCCGGCCTGGCTGTCGAGCCATCCCGACCCGGCCCGCCGCATCGAATCGCTCGAGGCCCAGGCGCCCGGCCTGCTGCCCGTCTACGAACAAGCCCGCGCCGCGGGCCGTCGCCCCGCCTGCCGCTGAGGACGCCATGGCCTACCTGCTGAGCAAAGCCTTCCACGTGCTGTTCGTGATCGCCTGGATGGCCTGTGTCTTCTACCTGCCGCGCATCCTGGTGAACCTGGCCGAAGCCGGCGACGTCGCGCCGGTGCGCGAGCGCCTGCTGCTGATGGGCCGGCGCCTGTACCGCTTCGGGCACGTGATGTTCGGCCTGGCCCTGCTGCTGGGCCTGTCGATCTGGCTGCATTTCGGCGTCGGCGGCGGCTGGCTGCACGCCAAGCTGGCGCTGGTGGCCGGCCTGCTGGCCTATTTCACCGTCACCGGCCGCTGGCTCAAGCGCGTGGCCGCCGGCGGCACGCTGCCGTCGCCGACCACCCTGCGCTGGTTCAATGAACTGCCGCTGCTGCTGGCGATCCCGGTGCTGGTGCTGGTCTACCTCAAGCCTTTCTGAGCCCGCGGCGAAGTTCGCGCCAGCCGACCACGGCCAGCGTCAGCACGGTCAGCGGGATCACCACCGCGCGCATCACCAGGCCGAATTCGTCCAGCGCCTCGTGTTCGCGCGCGTACAGCACCAGCCAGGTGGTGTAGGCCAGGTAGTAGGCGAAGAACACCGCGCCCTCCCAGCGGGCGATCAGGTGGCCGCTGGCCAGCACCGGCAGGCAGGCCACCGCCGTGGCGATCATCACCGGGATGTCGAAGGCCAGCAGGCTGGCGGCCACCGGCAGGCCGGCGCCGGACACGAGGGCGCCCAGGCCCAGCACCGCGCCGAGGTTGAACACGCAGCTGCCCAGCACGTTGCCCACGGCGATCTCGCGCTGGCCCCGCAGGGCGGCGACCACCGAGGTCGCCACTTCCGGCAGCGAGGTGCCGGCCGAAACGATGGTCAGGCCGATCACCACTTCGCTCACGCCCAGGCGCAGCGCGAACACCGTGGCCGAGGCCACCAGCCAGCGCGAACCGAGCACCAGCAGGGCCAGGCCGACGGCGATGAAGAGCAGTTGCACCGGCAGGCGCGACAGCGGGCCGGGCGAGGTGTCCAGCAGCGGGTCGGTGACGTCCTCGCTCGGCGCGTTGCGGCCCTGCACGTAGAGCAGGACGCTGTAGGCGGCCAGCAGCGCCACCAGCAGGCCGCCCTCGGCGGGGCTGACCACGCGGTCTCGCGCCATCCATCCGGCCAGGGCGGAGAGGCCGATCATGATCGGCACTTCCTGGCGCACCAGCTGGCGGTCGACCACCAGCGGCGCGATCAAGGCCGTCAGGCCCAGGATGAAGAGCACGTTGAAGATGTTGCTGCCCACCACGTTGCCCAGGGCGATGTCGGTTTCCCCGGTCATCACGCCGCCCAGGGTCACCGCCAGCTCCGGCGCGCTGGTGCCGAAGGCGACCACGGTCAGGCCGACCACCAGGGGCGCGATGCCCAGCGACAGCGACAGGCGCGAGGCGCCGCGCACCAGCACCTCGGCGCCGACGATCAGCAGGGCCAGGCCGGCCAGGAACATCAGGATGGTCATGGGTTTCCTCCGGCGCGCATTGTGCCGCGCCGGCCCGGGACTGGCGATGCAGCGTTGCGCCGCCGGCCCGGTGCCGGCGGGTGACCGGGCCGGCGGTCCCGGCGTATCGTCGGCTGCCCGTTCCCGCACCGAGTCGCCGAT
>JAYRTA010000263.1:0-3620 GCA_041919875.1 Arenimonas sp. | reverse complement strand
GCGGCGGAACGTCGCGGCCGAGGCGGCGCCGGGGAGGGCATTGCGTGGAGGCGGCCCGAGCCCTGATGCTGGTCGCGCCTGCAGGCGCTCCCGCGGGCGCGGTCCGGGAGGGGAGGGGGGAATGAAGCTCAGGGGCGACATCACCATCAACGGCAAGCTCCACCGCAAGGGCGAGCCGATGCCGATGAAGTTCATCTACCCGTTCTTCCTGTTCCACATGGGCATGTTCGGCCTGTCGGGTTTCTTCATGGCCTATGGCGCCGACGACGTCGAGCTGATGTTCCTGTACCTGCACGGCGGCATCGCCATCCTTGCCTACGTGGCCTTCTACCTGGTGTTCTTCGGCCTGGACGAAGTGAAGTGGATGTTCATCAACGCGGCCCTGGGCCTGCTGGGCATCTGGGTGGAGATCGACTGGATCCTGTCCCTGTTCGGCAAGCACCTGTCGGACTACCCGATGTCGGTGCACGTCACGCCCTTCCTGTACTACATCCTCTACACCTTCCTGCTGCGCCAGCTGCTGCTCGACCTCACGCGCTCGCGCGACAATCCCGGCCGCAAGCGGCTGGTCGAGACCCTGTACGTGGTGGGCTCCCTGGCCCTGTACGGCATCAGTTGGTGGCTGAAAGCCGTACCTTGAAAGCCGTACCTGGTTGATTTTCTTTCTGTTTGAGACAGACGCCCCGGCCCATGCCCCTCCGCGGCCGCGCCTCGGGGCCGGGGAAACACCGACCCTGGCCCCGCCCGCCGCGACGGGGCCCGGCCCCCGGCCGGCCGGGGTAAACTGCCCGGCCTTGGGTAAAGACTCTAATTTCGCCGGCCCCGGCCGGCGTCAGGGAAGAACATGAACTGGCTGACCGACGTACTGGAAAACGACCTCGACCCCACCGAAACCCGCGAGTGGATGGAATCCCTCAAGGCCGTGCTCGACGCCGACGGCCCCGAGCGCGCCCACCACCTGCTGGAACGCATGGTCGAACTGACCCGCCGCGCCGGCGGCCAGCTGCCCTTCCAGCCCACCACCCAGTACATCAACACCATCCCCCCGCACCTGGAAGCCAAGCACGACGGCGATGCCGCCCTCGAGTGGCGCATCCGCAGCATCATCCGCTGGAACGCCATGGCCATGGTGGTGCGGGCCAACCGCAAGCCCGGCGACCTGGGCGGCCACATCGCCAGCTTCGCCTCCAGCGCCACCCTCTACGACGTGGGCTTCAACCACTTCTGGCGCGCCCCCAGCGCCGACCACCCGGGCGACCTGCTCTACATCCAGGGCCACAGCTCCCCCGGCATCTACGCCCGCGCCTTCCTGGAAGGCCGCATCAGCGAAAGCCAGCTCGACCACTTCCGCATGGAAGTCGACGGCCAGGGCATCTCCAGCTACCCGCACCCCTGGCTGATGCCCGATTTCTGGCAGACGCCCACCGTCTCGATGGGCCTGGGCCCGATCAGCGCCATCTACCAGGCGCGCTTCTTCAAGTACATGGAAGCCCGCGGCCTGATGCCCAAGACCGACCGCAAGGTCTGGTGCTTCCTGGGCGACGGCGAAACGGACGAGCCCGAGAGCCTGGGCGCGATTGCGTTGGCCGGCCGCGAGGGCCTGGACAACCTGGTCTTCGTCATCAACTGCAACCTGCAGCGCCTGGACGGCCCGGTGCGCGGCAACGGCAAGATCATCCAGGAGCTGGAAGGCAGCTTCCGCGGCGCCGGCTGGAACGTGCTCAAGCTGGTCTGGGGCAGCTACTGGGACCCGCTGCTGGCGCGCGACGCCGACGGCACGCTCAAGAAGCTGATGATGGAAACCGTGGACGGCGAGTACCAGAACTGCAAGGCCTTCGGCGGCGCCTACACGCGCGAGCATTTCTTCGGCAAGTACCCGCAGACCCTGCAGATGGTGTCGAACCTCAGCGACGAGGACATCCGCCGCCTCAACCGCGGCGGCCACGACCCGCACAAGGTGTACGCCGCGTATCACAGCGCCGTTAACCATAAAGGCCAGCCGACCGTGGTGCTGGCCAAGACGGTGAAGGGCTACGGCATGGGCAGTTGGGGCGAGTCGCTCAACCCCACGCACCAGACCAAGAAGCTCGACGACAGCGCCGTGAAGGCCTTCCGCGACCGCTTCCAGATCCCCATCAGCGACGACAAGCTGGGCGAGGTCCCCTTCTACCACCCGGGCCCGGACTCGCCGGAAGTGCAGTACATGAAGTCGCGCCGCGAGAAGCTGGGCGGCTCGCTGCCGCAGCGCCGGCAGAAAACCCAGGTGGCCCTGCAGGCGCCCAAGCTGGAGGTGTTCGACCGCCTGCTCAAGAGCACCGGCGAGCGCGAGAACAGCACCACCATGAGCTTCGTGCAGGCGCTCAACATCGTGCTGCGCGACAAGCAGGTGGGCCCGCGCTGCGTGCCGATCGTCGCCGACGAGGCGCGCACCTTCGGCATGGAAGGCCTGTTCCGCCAGATCGGCATCTACGCGCCACAGGGCCAGAAGTACAAGCCCGTGGACGCCGACCAGTTGATGTACTACCGCGAGGACCAGGCCGGCCAGGTGCTGGAAGAGGGCATCACCGAATGTGGCGCCTTCAGCAGCTGGATGGCCGCGGCCACCAGCTACAGCAGCAGCGACCAGCCGATGCTGCCCTTCTACATCTACTACTCGATGTTCGGCTTCCAGCGCATCGGCGACAGCGCCTGGCAGGCGGCCGACATGCGCGCGCGCGGCTTCCTGCTCGGCGCCACCGCCGGCCGCACCACGCTCAACGGCGAGGGCCTGCAGCACGAGGACGGCCACAGCCACCTGCTGGCCGGCGCCATCCCCAACTGCCGCGCCTACGACCCCACCTTCGGCTACGAAGTGGCGGTGATCCTGCAGCACGGCATGCAGCGCATGCTCGAGGACCAGGTGGACGAGTACTACTACCTGACCCTCATGAACGAGAACTACGCCCACCCGGACATGCCCGAGGGCGCGGCCGAGGGCATCCTCAAGGGCATGTACCTGCTCAAGGACGCCGGCAAGCCCAAGAAGGGCGAGCTGCGCGTGCAGCTGCTGGGCAGCGGCACCATCCTGCGCGAGGCGATGGCTGCCGCCGAGCTGCTGGACAAGGATTTCGGCATCACCGCCGACATCTGGAGCTGCCCCAGCTTCACCGAACTGCGCCGCGACGGCTTCGAGGCCGAGCGCTGGAACCGCTTCCACCCGGAGGCCGAGCCGAAGAAGGCCTATGTCACCCAGTGCCTGGAAGGCCGCCAGGGCCCGGCCATCGCCGCGACGGACTACGTGCGCGCCTTCGCCGACCAGATCCGCGCCTTCGTGCCGATGAAGTACACCGTGCTGGGCACTGACGGCTTCGGCCGGTCCGACACCCGCGCCAATCTGCGTCGCTTCTTCGAAGTTGACAGGTACTACATCGCGCATGCCGCCGTGGCCGCTTTGGCTGCCGAGGGGCGTATGAATGGGAAAGATGTCGCCCGGGCGATCAAGCAGTACAAGATCGACCCAGAAAAGCCCGGTCCTACAACTGTGTAGCGTAACCTTCGCTATTGATGGCTAATTCGAGCACTACAATCTCAATGACCAATCGGGCCTTCTGATATGTCTAGTGCAGAGCAGATCCGTGCGT
>JAYRTA010000262.1:0-3630 GCA_041919875.1 Arenimonas sp. | reverse complement strand
GCGCACCGCGGCGGCGCCGGCATCGCGGTGCGCGCGCAGGGTGGCAGCGAGCGCGGCGATGCGCGGATCGTCCGGCGACAGGGCGCCGGTGCGCGCAAGCACCGCGGGCGGCGGGGCATCGAGCGCGGCGTAGCGCCGCACCAGGGGGTTGTAGCCGTCCCACAGCACGCGATTGGCGGGGTCGAGGCCGGCCACCAGCAACAGGCCGGTGGGCCAGGTGTCGAGCGGCAGCAGCACCAGGTCGGGGCGCTGCTCGGCCAGCAGGGCATGCAGTTTCCAGACGTCGCCGGTCCAGGCGCGGGTGCGGCGCGTGCGTTCGGCCTGGGCGGGGTGGTTGGGGTAGATGTCGTCGATCGCCACCAGGGTGCCGGGCGCGGCGTGGCGCTCGACGTTCATGAAGTCACGCAGCACCTGTTCGAACAGGTGCAGGCCGTCGATGAAGGCGAAATCCGGCGGCGTGGCCAGGGCCTCGGCGGATTCGAAAGCGAAGAAGTCGTCGCTGGTCATCGGTACCACGCGGTGGCCCTCGGCAGGCGGCGCCGGCAGGGCCGGCGCGGGGTCCACGCCCAGCGCGGGGCAGCGCGCCAGGCGCAGGCTTTCGCCGCCGCGCACGCCGATCTCGAAATAGCGTCGAGGCGCCAGCGCCTCGTGCAGCGAGGCCAGCACGTCCAGGTAGGGGCGGGCGCCGCGCAGGGCTTCCTCGGGGGCGTCGGGGTTGACCTCCGCGGGCGCGCGCTGCACGGCGGTGCCCGCGGTCACCGGCCCGCGCACGGCCACGAGCGGTTCGCGCGCGAACACGCCCACCACGTCCTTCCAGGGGCCGCGCTCGTCGTGCCAGACGTCCACCAGGTGCACGCCGGCGTGGCGAGCCAGGGCGTGGAAGGCATCGGGATGGAAGCGGTAGCAATCCACCGGGTAGCGGTGGATGGGGCCGGCCGAGGGCGCGATCAGGAAGATCCGGCCACCGGGACGCAGGACGCGCACCATCTCGTCGAAGGCGCGCCAGAAGAACTCGCAGTGCTCGAGCATCTGGCCCGACAGCACCAGGTCCATGCTGGCGTCGTCGAAGGGCAGGCGATACGGGTCGTCGAGCACCACGTCCACGCCCGGGCCCGGTGCGAGGTCGGCGCCGGTGTAGCGCAGGCGCGGGTGCCGGAACAGGGCGCGGTAGCTGCCGTTGACATCGGCGGCGCCCAGGTCCAGCACCGCGGGTGCGGGCAGGGCCTCGAGCCAGCCGGGACCGGCGTATCGGTCGCGGCAGCGGGCCATGTTCTCGAGCGAGGTGGGATGCATCGGATCGCCGGGCCGGGGGGTGGCCCATTGTTCGGGAGCCGCCGCGTGGCGTCTAGGCGGACCGGCCGCGCTGGCCCATCAGGCTGGCCAGGGCCGAGCCCACGACCACCAGGCCGGCGCCGGCATACCCGAGCGCGCCCACGCGTTCGGGCGCGATCGCCTGCGGCCAGAGCGCGTGCACCGCCGCGACCGCACCCAGGCACAGCAAGGGCGTGGTGGCGAGCACGGCCGAAACGCGCGAAGCCTCCCAGTGCACCAGCGCTTCGGCGAAGGCCCCGTAGGCCACCAGGGTGTTGAGCGCGCAGTACAGCAACAGGCCCCAGTGCAGCGCGTCGAGCCGGGCCAGCGCCGACGGCGCCGACAGCGGCAGCAGCACCACGCTGGCCAGCACGTAGATGGCCAGCAGGATGGCGGGCGAGGGCAGGCGCAGCAGCAGTTGCTTCTGCAGCAGGGCGTAGGCGGCCCAGACCACCGCCGCCGCCACCACCAGCAGCGAACCCCAGACATAGGTCGAGGACGCAGCGCCGAGGTCGGCGAGCAGCTGTTCGCGGAAGAACAGCGACAGGCCGGCGACGATGACCGCCAGCCCGGTCCATTGCCAGGCGTTGAAGCGCTCGCCGAACACCACGATCCCGCCCAGGGCCATCAGCAGCGGCGCCAGCTGGATCAGCAGCTGCGAGTTGGCCGGCGAGGTGAACTGCACGCCCAGCAGGTAGAGCACGTAATTGCCGATCAGGCACAGGCCCGCGGCGCCGAGCAGCCACCAGCGCCGGCCATCGAGCCGCCGGAAGCCGCCCAGGCCGCCGCGCGCGGCCAGCCAGGCCGCCATCACGCCGGCGGCGAGCACGAACCGGAACCAGGTGAGCGTGTAGGGATCGAGCTGCCCGAGCATCAGCTTGAGCGCGATCGGCAGGGTCGCCCAGCAGGCGGCGGTGACCAGGGCCAGGGCCAGCCCGCGACGCCATTGCCCGGAAGCCTGGTGCAGCGCCATCGCCGATCCCGATGTGAAGAGGGCGGCGAACATAGCACGCGACCCTCACGACCGGATGGATTAAGTAGGGATTCACCGCGCCGCGCCGAGACTGGCCGCGCCCATCCCGGGGGGGGAACCACGCCATGAAGCGCCTGATCGCGATCGCCGCCGTGCTGCTGCTGGCCGGCTGCGCCACCACCTACCAAGAACGCTACGTGGATGCCGATGGCGGATATTACTACCCGGCCTACGAAGGGCAGGGCGACTACTACACCGGATACGAGTACGACGACTACGCCTACTACGAGGTGGGGTACGGCTCGGCCTACTACTCGCCGTTCTGGCGGCTGGACCGCTACCGCTGCGGGTGGGGTTATCCCGGCAACTTCTGCGGTGGCTACTGGCGGCCGCACGGTGGCTGGAGCTTCTCGGTGGGTTACTGGGATCCGTGGTACTGGCGCGGTTACGGCCAGTACTCGTACGGCTGGTACCGTCCTCCGCACTACTGGACCCGTCCGCCGACCCGGCAGCCGGATCAGCGCCCGCTGCCGCGCCCGCTTTATCCCGAGGCCGTCGCCCCCGGCCAGGGCCAGACGTCGGTGGGGGGCGAATACCTGCGCCCGGCGCCGTCGCGCCGCCCCGAGGCGCGGCCGGGCGTTCGCCCGCTGTACCGCGAACCGATGGGTGAACCGCAGTCCGGTGCGCCGCGTCCCGCGACCGGCCCGTCGTCGCGCCCGGCGCCGCGTCCGCTGTACCGCGAGGGTGGCCGGGGCGGAGCCGAGTCCCGCAGTGCGCCAGCGCGCCCGCGGCCGGCGATGGCGCCGGAGCGCATGCCGCCCCCGGGGGCACGCTGGGAGTCGCCGCGCCAGGCGCCGGTCCGCGAGCCCGTTTCGCGGCCGACCGCGCGGCCCGCTGTGCGTGAACCGGGCGGCCAGGCGCCGCGCGAGGTCCGGGCGCCGGCGCGTGAATACCGCGCGCCGCCCCGCCAGGAGCGTGCGGCCCCCCGTCCGGAGCCGCGTCCGCGGGCGGCAGAACCGAGACCCAGTTCACAGAATCGAGGAGAAGTCCGCGAAGAGTGACCCGCGGACCCGGTTTTGACCTTGCAAGCCGCGGGACCCCGGCGCATTCTCGGCCACGACTGACGCACAGCGTCACCTAGTGACGCAGGGCGGGGTGCCCCCCCACCTGCACTGCGTTCGGCGCCCGGCACCAGGTCCCCTGGATTCCCCCTGTTCCATAAGACCCGCCGGGCGCCGACTTTCTTCCCGCCAAAAAAGAAGGGCCAGGCGCTCCCCCCCGGGGGCGCCCGGGCCCGGCCCCCCCGCGGCGCGCCCGCCCCCCCCCCCTTGAGGAGTGGGGCCCCC
>JAYRTA010000261.1:0-3644 GCA_041919875.1 Arenimonas sp. | reverse complement strand
ACCAGCTGCAGGCCGGCGGCTTCGGCGCTGCGCAGGCTCGCCAGGTCGCGATAGGTGCTGAAGGCGAGCGAGCCCAGGCCACCCGGCCAGTACTGCTTGCCGGTCTCGGCATCCACCAGGGTCGACCCCATCAGGCCGTGGATCAGGATGACCGGGGGTTGGCGCGGATCCCGTGCATCGGACTCATACAGGCGCGCCAGGTCGGGCCGCGGCGCACCGCCGGCGCAGGCGGCGAGCAGCAGGACGAGGGCGAGACTCAGTGCGCGTGCGATCCGGGACATGGGGCGCGATTGTCACACCGCCGCCGCGGACGCTCCATGTCCGCGACGGCACTTGACCCCGGCTTCGTTCAGGCGGCCCGGGCCCGGTCCGTCGGGTAATCGGTGTAGCCCTTGGCACCCGGGGTGAAGAAGGTGCTGCCGTCGGCCTCGGCCAGCGGCCGGCCCGCGCGCACGCGCTCGACCAGGTCCGGGTTGGCGATGAAGGGCCGGCCGAAGGCGACCAGGTCGGCCTGCCCGCTGGCCAGGTCGGCCTCGGCGCGCGCCACGTCGTAGCCGCCGTTGAGGATCAGCGTGCCGCGCCAGCGCTGGCGCACCTGCGGCAGCAGCTCGGCCGGGACGGTGCCACCGGCCAGGTGCAGGTAGGCCAGGCCGCGCGCGTCGAGTTCGGACACCAGGGCCAGGAACTCCTCGGCCTCGTCCTCGTAGCCGGCCTCGAGGTCGTTGTAGGGATTGAAGGGCGACAGGCGCACGCCGACGCGGCCGGCGCCGATCGCGGCGACGGTCTGGTCCACCACGTCCAGCAGGAAGCGGCGGCGGTTTTCGGCGCTGCCGCCGTAGGCGTCCTCGCGCCGGTTGCTGCGCGGGTTGAGGAACTGCGCCAGCAGGTAGCCATTGGCCGCGTGCACTTCCACGCCATCGGCGCCGACGTCGACGGCACGGCGCGCGGCATCCACGAACGCGGCGCGGGCCGCGGCCAGCTCGCCGGGGTCCATGGCCTTGGGAACCGGGAACGCCTGCATGCCGGCGCTGTCGGTCCAGATCTCGCCGGCGGCGGCGACGGCCGAAGGCGCCAGCAGGGCCGCGCCCGCCGGCAGGTTGGCCGGGTGGCCGACGCGGCCGGTGTGCATC
This sequence comes from Arenimonas sp., assembly GCA_041919875.1. Lineage (GTDB taxonomy): Bacteria > Pseudomonadota > Gammaproteobacteria > Xanthomonadales > Xanthomonadaceae > Arenimonas. The sequence goes on along the minus strand of JAYRTA010000261.1, from coordinate 2,514 downwards.
AGCTGCACGAAGACCTTGGCGCCCCCGGCGTGGATGGCGCGGAAGACCTCGGCCCAGGCGCGCGCCGGGTCGTCGGTGAACAGCCCGGGGATGCGCGAATAACCCAGGGCCTCGGGCGCCGGGGCCACGCCCTCGGTGATCACCAGGCCGGCGCCGCTGCGCTGGCCGTAGTACTCGGCCATCAGGGCATTGGGCAGGTTGCCTTCGGCGCGCGAGCGGGTCATCGGCGCCATCACGAAGCGGTTCTGCAGGTCGAGCGTGCCCAGGCGGGCGGGGGTGGTCAGCAGGGTGGCCATGGTTCGGGTCTCCAGGGAGGTGGGCGAACAATGGGCGCCTTCAACCGCGGAACAAAGGCCGCCAGGCGTGACGTATCGTTTCCCCGGTGTTGGCAATCGATGACGCCGCCGCCACGCCGGCCGTGCTGCCATGCAGACATGCGCGTGCCTGCCGCTTTCCTCGCCCTGGTCTTCGCCGCCTTCGCCTCCGTGGCCGGGGCCGCCCCCGTGGCGTCCGCGCCCTTTCCCAATTCCCGCTTCGAGGCCCTGGCCGGCGTGCAGGTGCATGTCCGGCACTGGCCGGCGAGGGGCACGGCGCAGGGCTGCCCGGTGCTGCTGCTGCACGGCTTCGGCGGCTCGACCTTCAGCTTCCGTACGCTGGCACCCGCACTGGCCGAGGCCGGCCACCCGGTCTGGGCCCTGGACCTGCCGGCGTATGGCTACAGCGCGCGCCAGCCCTTCCCGGCCACCGCCAGCGAGGCCCTCGCGCCCTGGCTGCAGGCGCAGGCGCCCGGGGGCTGGTGCCTGCTGGGGCATTCGATGGGCGCGCGGGTGGTGGGCGAACTGGTCGAGCGCCTGCCCGGCGAGGTGGCGGCGGTGGCCTACGTGGCCGGCCACCCGATCCCCTCCGAACGCGAACTGCGCCGGCGCGAGCGCTTCCAGTCGCCGCGCGTGCGCGCCTGGTTCGCCGGCTGGGCCGAGCGCCGCTACCTGCGCGCCGACCGCCTCGGCAAGCTGCTCGAACGCGCCTACGGCCGCGAACCCAGTGCCGAGGAAATCGAAGGCTACTTCGCCCCGCTGCGCATCCCCGGCACCGCGCTGGCGATCATGAACGGCTACGCCGCCCGGTGGCCGCCGACGCCCTCGCCCGCGGCGCTCGACCGCATCCCCAGCCTGATCCTGTGGGGGAGCGAGGACGCCTGGGTGAAGCCCGAGGTCGCCGACCGGCTCGAGCAGGCCCTGCCCTCGGCGCATCGCGTGGACATCCAGGGCGCCGGCCACTGCCCGATGGAAACCCACCTGGCGCCGACCCGCGACGCGCTGCTGGCCCATTTCGCCGCCGCGGCCCCGGCGGCGTTGGCGGCGCGCAGGCCGGACTGAACGGCCGCCGCGCCCGCGCGCGACGCCGGCCCGACGCCTGCGCTAGGCTGCGGCCACGCCCCCCGGAGCCTGCCCATGCCCCGCTTGCTGCTTCGACCCGTCGCCGCCGCCCTCCTGATCGCCCTGGCCGCCTGCGCCGGCACCGCCGAGCCCACGCCGCGCGGCGAAGAGGCCGGTCCCTTCGCCCAGGCCCCGGCGCCGCCGCCGGCCATCGACGACCCCGGCAACACCGACGCCGGCCAGGAGCCCGCCATGTCATGCCAGTCCGACACCCTGTCCTGGGCCCTGGGCCAGGTCGCCGACGAGGCCACCGTGGCGAAGCTGCAGGAACAGGCCAAGGCCAGCCGCGTGCGCGTCATCAAGCCCGACATGGCGGTGACGATGGACTACCGCGAAGACCGCCTGAACATCGATGTGGACGCGGCCGGCAAGATCAAGCGCCTGCACTGCGGCTGAGGCCGCGCGCGCTTCAGTGCGAGAACAGCACCGGCAGCGTCGCCTGCGCCAGCACGGTGCGGGTGGCGCCGCCGAACACCTGCTGGCGCCAGCGCGAGTGGCTGAAACCGCCCATCACCAACAACTGCGCGCCAACCTCGGCGGCGTGCTCCAGCACCACCTGGCCGGTGCCGCGGCCGTGGCGCGCGCGCCGGACCACGCGCACGTCCAGGCCATGGCGCGCCAGGTGCGCGGCAACATCGGCGCCGGGTGATTCGCCGTGGCCCAGCAGGGCCGGTTCGGCATCCACCACCAGGACGTCCACGTGCGCACCCGGCGCCAGCAGCGGCAGCGCGTCGTGCAGGGCGCGCGTGGCTTCGCGCCGGGGCTGCCAGGCCAGCACCGCCTTGCGGACCGGCGCCACGGCGGCGCGCGCGGGCGCCGGCGGCAGCAGCAGCACCGGTCGGCCGCCGTGCATCAGCAGGGCATCGAAACCCGAGGCATGGCGCGGCGCGGGCGCCGGCGGCAGCAGCAGCACCGGTCGGCCGCCGTGCATCAGCAGGGCATCGAAACCCGAGGCATGGCGCGGCGCGGGCGCCACCGGGTCGCGGCCGCCGTAGAGGGCGAGATCGGCATGGCGCGCGTGCAGCGCGGCGACCTCCTCGGGCCAGGCCAGGGGGGCATCCACCTGCCGCAGCTCATG
>JAYRTA010000260.1:0-3669 GCA_041919875.1 Arenimonas sp. | reverse complement strand
GCGGGAACGCCCGTCGGCCATGGCCTTGACCCAGCTGGCCCATTTCGCCGGGTCCACGGCGGCCGGGTCGAAGGTCGGCACCGACGCGCGGGTCATCGTGCCCGAGTAGCAGGAGTCGGCGACCACCATGATGTGCCGCGCCTTCATCGTATCGAGGATGTCGCTGATGGCGCGGTTGGAAATCCAGGTGTTCGTGGCGCCGGCGGCGCCGTCGCTGGGCACCCAGTAGCCCTGCCCGCCCGCGTCCACTTCGCCGTGGCCGGCGTAATAGACCAGCAGGTTGTCCTGCTCGCCGAGCGCCTCGCGCGCGTCGTTGAGGGCCGACAGGATTTCCATGCGCGAGCCGTTGAGCACCAGGGTCACCTGGTAGCCATAGCGCGATCGCAGCATGTCGGCGACCGCGTTGGCGTCGTTGGCCGCGCTGCGCAGGGTCGGGTAGGCGCCGTCGCGATAGCTGTTGTTGCCGATCACCACGGCGTGGAACCTGCCCAGCTTCACGTCGCGCGGCAGCGCGCCGCCGGCGGGCGCAGGCGCCGTCGGTGCCGCCGCGGAAGCCGCCTGCGGCAGCAGGGTGAAATCCAGTTCCGCGCGGCCGCCCCGCTGGTCCACGGCGGCCACCTTGACCTGGGCGCCGCCGGCCGGCACCTCGACCTGGGCCTGGAAACCGCCGCCCGCGGCCAGCGGCACCGCCTGGCCGTTGACCTGGATTTCGCGCACCAGCTGGGGCGCGCTGACGCGTCCGACGATCGTGCGCGTGCCCGGGCCGCCGCGGTACACCGCCGTGTTGCGGCCGCGGGTGGCGACGAACACCGGGTCGAGGATCTCCAGCATCGGCATCGCCGCGGCGATGCTGCCGCCGGCCGCGCCGGCCCGCTGCTCCAACGCCACCAGCTGGCTGCGCTGGGAATTGATCTGCTCCTCCTGCGAGAGCAGCTGGTTCTCCAGCAGGCGGGTCAGGTCATCGTCCTGGGAGGCGCGCGCCTGCTCGAGCTTGGCGCGGGTATCGCCCAGTTCGCGGCGGGCGGCGTCCAAGGCCTGGCGACGCTGCGCGAGCTCCTGCTGCAGTTGCTGCACCTGCGCGCGCAGGGCGGCCGATTCCGCCTCGCCCTGCTCCACCTGCTGCTGCAGGCCGGTGATCTGTTCGTCCTTGGCGCGGATCTGCACCTGGACCACCGAGGCGTACAGCAGTTCGTCCTGGATGCCCGAGGCCTCACGGTAGAGGTTGAGCGCCATCGCCTGGTCCTGCGGCACGCCCAGCCCCTGTTCGTAGAGGAAGCCCAGGTTGGTCTTGGCGCGGCCGTAGCCCTGGTCGGCCGCCTTCTTGAACCACTGGAAGGCCATGCCGTAGTCAGGCGCGGTGCCCAGGCCCTTGGCGTAGATCTCGCCGACGTTGTTCTGCGCTTCGGCGCTGCCGGCCATCGCACCCTCGAGCCAGACCTTGAGCGCGGTCTGGTAGTTGGCGCGGTCGTAGGCCACGTATTCGCCGCCGCGGATTTCACAGTCGGCCTGGCTGGTGCGCACCGGCCGGCGCGCCGTGAGGTAGGTGGCCTGGCGGCCCAGCTTGCGCAACTGGCCCGGCAACAGGCAGTCGACGACCATCATGTCCTCGGCGTTGCGCACCGCGGCGCGCGGTGCGCCCGGCCAGCCGGCCGCCAGCACGAGGACGAAACAGGAAAGCATCACGAAGAATCGTGGGCGAACAGGACAGTGGGGGGTCGAGTGCATCTTCGCGGCTCCGATGGTGGGTCCGCGGCCCGCGCCTGAGGCCTTGCAGCGGCGCGCCAGCCGCTATACTCGCGGCCACGTTATAGCGGCATTCCAGGGGAAAAGCGATGGATGTTCTGTGCTCGGCGGCAAGTGTCCGACGGGCGGCGGCTGGCCGCTTCTCCCGATGGCTGCAGTCCCTGGCGGTCCTTGCCTGCCTGGCGCTGTTCGCCAGCGGCGAGGCCGCCGCGCAGAGTTGCGACTTCGTGCCCATCGGCAGCACGAGCGCGCTCTCGCCCGCCGGCAGCACGGTCAGCTTCACCTTCCAGGGCCAGACGGCCTGCTCGCCGACCATCACCGGCACCATCGCGATCACGGCCGACAACACCGGCGGCGCCAGCATCGTCCCGCCGGCCGCCTTCACCGCGACCCTGGATACGGACTACACCTTCCAGGTGACCCTGGGCCCCAACCCGGGCCAGAACGGCCAGGTCACGGTCACCTGTGCCACCGGCGGCTGCGCCGGCGACACGATCGTCTACACCTTCACCACGAACAATCAGTACTCGTTCACCGCGCAAGGCCCGCCGGCCGTGGTGGCCAGCCAGATCACCGCGTTCACCGTCGGCACCATCTACCAGCTCAACGGCCTGCCCGGCGGCCAGCAGATCAATTACAGCAACCTGACCAATTCGGCGAACTACGGCAACCAGACGCCCGACGCCGGCGGCAATACCTCCTTCTCGACGACGATCCCGATTGCCGGCACCTACGTGGTGCGCGCGGCCGTCGTCTGCCCGACGCTGTTCCTGCTGGAAGGCTGTCCGCCGCCGGCGGTGGATTTCACCGTGAACGTGGAGCCGGTCTCGGTCGCCGCCCAGACGCCGCTGGCCCCAAGCACGCCCGCCGGCACCCCGCTGGCGATGGCGGTGAGCTACGGCAGTGCCAGCATTCCCGCCCCCGACGGCACCAACATCACCTGGACGATCACCGGGCAGCCCGGCGGCGGCGATGGCTCGCTCACCGGCGCGCCGACCACCGGCGGCATCAGCAACGCGACCTTCTCGGCCACCGTGCCCGGCACCTACACGGTCGTCGCCAACAGCGGTTGCACCTTCTGCGCGCCCGGCCTGGTCACCTTCACCGTCACCGTGAACACGGTGCCGACCCTGGCCGTGGCCGGCGGCGACGGCCAGAACGCCCTGGTGGGCGCGGCCTATGCCCTGCCCCTGCAGGTGCTGGCCCAGGACAGCGGCGCGCCGTCCGTGGGCCTGGGCATCAACTGGTCGGTCACGGGCGATGCAACGCTGGTGCCCGGCGGCCCCACCGGCGCCACCGGCATCGCCACCGCCACGGTCACCGCGGGCACCACGCCCGGCGCCATCACGATCACGGCGGCGCGTGCCGACGCGCCCGCGGTCACCGCGACGTTCACCCTCACGGTCGAAGCCCTCGGCACCATCACCATCGTCGGCGGCGATGGCCAGACCCTGCTTGCCGGCCAGGCCTCGGCGCCGCTGCAGGTCGAGTTGCGCAATGCCGCCGGCGTGGTCATCGCCGGCTCGGTCGTGACCTGGGGCACCAGCGCCGGCAGCCTGGCCGGCGCCACCAGCACCACCAGCGGCGCGGGCATCGCCAGCAACACGGTGACGGTCACCACCGCCGGGCCGGTGCAGGTCACCGCCAGTTCGCCGCTGGCCAGTGCGCCGGTCGTGTTCAACCTCAACGGCGCGCTTTCGAGCCTGGCCGGACTGAGCGAAGAGCAACAGGCGATCGCCGAGAGCCTCGACCAGGCCTGCCCCGCCATCGCCGCGCTGGGGACACCGACCCCGGAACAGCAGGACCTGCTGGCCCGCTGCCAGGAACTGGTCAACGCCGCCGGCATCGATCCGGGCGCCACCATCGGTGCGCTCGACCAGCTGATGGCCGATGTCGCGCTGACCCAGGCCAATGCCGCCTTCAGCG
>JAYRTA010000259.1:0-3673 GCA_041919875.1 Arenimonas sp. | reverse complement strand
GGCCGAGGAGATCGCGCGCTCGGCGGCCGGGCCGCAGCGCCTGGTGGGCCCGCTGCTGGTGGTCGAGGCCGAGGTGTGGGCGCCGGTGCCGCGCAAGGACGCTGGCTGGGACGGCGCCGAAGGCACGGCGCCGCCGGGCAGCGAGCTGCGGGCCACCGGCCGGACCCAGCGCTACCTGGTGTCGCCGCAGCGCCTGGAGGCCGAGGGCGCCCTGCGGGTGGAGCGGCGTGGGCGCAGCCTGTTCCAGGTGCCGCTGTTCCATCTGGAGGGCCGGCTGCAGGGCGCCTTCGAGCACCAGCTGCCCGCCCTGCCCACCGGCGAACTGCGGCCGCGCCGGGCCTGGCTGGCGGTGGGCCTGGGCGACAGCCGGGGCCTGCGCGCCCAGCAACTGCGGGTGGACGGGCAGGTGCTGGCGCCGGCGCCGGGCACGCCCCTGGCCTGGCTGCCGGAGGGTTTCCACGCCGAGGTCCCGCTGGACGCCCTGGCCGGGCCGATCGCCTTCGAACTGGCCCTGGAACTGGCCGGGACCGAAAGCCTGGACATCGTGCCGGCGGGCACGGAGACCCGCCTGCAGCTGTCGGGCGACTGGCCGCACCCGGGCTTCGGGGGTCGCCACCTGCCGGTGGACAGCGAGATCGGCGATGCCGGGTTCCAGGCCCGCTGGGCGCTGTCGGGCTTGTCGAGCCGGGTGCCGGCGGCCCTGGCGGCCTGCTCGCCGGAGGAGCCCCGGTGCGACGGCCTGGAGGCCGGCCCGATCGGCCTGCGCCTGGTGGATCCGGTGGACCGCTACCTGATGACCGAGCGGGCGATGAAGTACGCCCTGCTGTTCCTGGTGCTGGTGTTCGGCGCCGTGTTCCTGGTGGAGGCGCTGGCCTCGGTGCCGGTGCACGTCGTCCAGTACGGGCTCACCGGCCTGGCCCTGGGCATGTTCTACCTGCTGCTGCTGTCGCTCTCCGAGCACCTCGGCTTCGGCCTGGCCTATGCCCTGGCGGCCCTGGCCTGCGCGGGCCTGCTGGCCTACTACCTGGCCGGCGTGCTGGGCGGGCGCGGCCGGGGCCTGGGCTTCGGGGCGGGCCTGCTGGCGCTGTACGCGGTGCTGTATGCGCTGCTGCGCGCCGAGGACCACGCCCTGCTGGTGGGCAGTGGCCTGCTGTTCGCGGCGCTGGCGGCCGTGATGGTGCTGACGCGCCGGGTGGATTGGCAGCGGCTGGGGGCCTGAGCCGGGGCCGGGCGGCCGGGCGCGCCCGGCCGCTTCGCTGGCCGCAAGTGGCCGCCGGGGCTACACTTTCGGCCTTCCCGCCGCCACCCCGGACCCCGAATGTTCGCCAAGGATATGCAGATCGCCGGCTACGACGCCGAGCTCGCCCAGGCCATGGCCGACGAGCGCCGTCGCCAGGAGGACCACGTCGAGCTGATCGCCTCCGAGAACTACGCCAGCCCGCGCGTGCTCGAGGCCCAGGGCAGCGTGCTGACCAACAAGTACGCCGAGGGTTACCCGGGCAAGCGCTACTACGGCGGCTGCGAGCACGTGGACGTGGCCGAGAAGCTGGCGATCGCGCGCGTGAAGCAGCTGTTCGGCGCCGACTACGCCAACGTGCAGCCGCATTCTGGCTCGCAGGCCAACGCGGCCATCTACCTGGCGCTGCTGCAGCCGGGCGATACGATCCTGGGCATGTCGCTGGCCCACGGTGGCCACCTGACCCACGGCGCCAAGGTCAACTTCAGCGGCAAGCTCTTCAACGCCGTGCAGTACGGCGTGGACGAGCAGGGCCTGATCGATTACGACGAAGTGCAGCGCCTGGCCACCGAGCACCGGCCGAAGATGGTCGTGGCCGGCTTCAGCGCCTATTCGCAGGTGGTCGACTGGGCGCGCATGGCGGAGATCGCGAAGTCGGTGGGCGCGTATTTCTTCGTGGACATGGCGCATGTCGCCGGCCTGGTGGCCGCGGGCGTGTACCCGAACCCGGTGCCGCACGCCGACGTCGTCACCTCGACCACGCACAAGACGCTGCGCGGCCCGCGCGGCGGCATCATCCTGGCGAAGGCCAACGAGGAGCTGGAGAAGAAGTTCCAGTCGCTGGTGTTTCCGGGCACCCAGGGCGGCCCGCTCATGCATGTGATCGCCGCCAAGGCGGTGGCCTTCAAGGAGGCGCTGGAGCCGTCGTTCAAGGACTACCAGCAGCAGGTGGTGAAGAATGCCCAGGCCATGGCACGCACGCTCATCGGCCGCGGCTACAGGGTCGTCTCCGGCGGCACCGAGAACCACCTCATGCTGATCGACCTAATCGGCCGCGACGTCAGCGGCAAGGACGCCGAGGCCGCGCTCGGCGCCGCCCACATCACCGTCAACAAGAATTCGGTGCCCAACGACCCGCGCTCGCCCTTCGTCACCTCGGGCCTGCGCATCGGCACGCCGGCGGTCACCACCCGCGGCTACGGCGAGGCCGAATGCGTGGCGCTGGCGAACTGGATCTGCGACGTGCTGGACGCGCCGGGCGACGCCGCGGTGATCGCCCGGGTGCGCGACGCGGTGGTGGCGCAGTGCCGGGCGTTTCCGGTGTATGGGTGAGGAACGAGTGGAGAGGAAGGAGGAACGGGTGAAATCGGTCCGGCGGGGGCTCTGCCGCTTGTTCCCCAAGCCTGGCGCCTCGTTCCCCATCACCGACGACTGACATGCACTGCCCCTTCTGCCAGCACGAAAACACCCGCGTGATCGACTCGCGCGTGAGCGAGGACGGCAGCACCATCCGTCGGCGGCGCGAGTGCGAGCAGTGCGCGGAGCGCTTCAACACCTTCGAGGTGGCGGAGCTGAAGCTGCCGGCGATCGTCAAGAGCGATGGCCGCCGCGAGGCCTTCGACGAACACAAGCTGCGCACCAGTTTCGACCGCGCGCTGCAGAAGCGCCCGGTGTCGGCCGAGCAGATCGACGATGCGGTGCGCGGGGTCGTGCATTCGCTGCGCCTCACCGGCGAGCGCGAGCTGCCGTCGCTGCGCGTGGGCGAGTTCGTGATGGCCGAGCTCAAGAAGCTCGACCAGGTCGCCTACGTGCGCTTCGCCTCGGTGTACCGCAAGTTCGAGGACGTGCAGGCCTTCCGCGAGGAAATCGAACGGCTCGAGCGCGACCTGCCGGGCCTGGAGGGCCTGCAGTTGCCCCTGCTGGAGCCGGGCGACAAGGCCAGGCGCTGATGGCCGCGCGCATCGCCCCGCTGGCCGACCATCCCGGTCTGGCGCCCCGGCTGGCGCGCTGGCACCACGCCGAGTGGGCGCACCTGTATTCGGACTGGACGCTCGAGGCCGCCGAGGCCGAGCTGCGCGACCACGCGGGCCGCACCGGCCTGCCGACCACGCTGGTGGCCCTGGATGGCGCGGATTGCCTGGGGTCGGCCAGCCTGGTGGAGGTGGACGCGCCCGAACTGGCCGACCGCGGGCAGGCCTGGCTGGCCAGCCTGTACGTGCGGCCGGATGCCCGCGGGCAGGGCCTGGGGGCGAGCCTGGTGCACGCCATCGTCGCGTTGGCGGCGCGCGAGGGCCTGCCTCGTCTGTGCCTGTTCACCCCGGGCCAGTCGGCCTTCTATGCGCGCCTGGGCTGGCGCCGCTTCGATGCGGCGACGCTGCGCGGCGAAGCCGTCGAGTTGATGGAGATCACGCCGGCATGACGGGGTTCTCCGCCCAC
>JAYRTA010000258.1:0-3679 GCA_041919875.1 Arenimonas sp. | reverse complement strand
GCCGCGTGGCCCGGGGAATCCCCGGGCCACGGGCCGTATTGCCTGGCTTACTCGCCCTTGCCCAGCTGCTCGCGCAGCAGCGCGCCCAGCTTGGTGGTGCCGGCGGAAGCGTCGGAGGCCTTGTTGACCTCGGCCATGGTCTCGGCCAGCTCGGCCTCGTCCTTGGCGCGGATCGAGAGCTGCATGGTGCGGCCCTTGCGGTCCATGCCCATGAACTTGGCCTCGACCTTGTCGCCCACCTTCAGGTACTGGGTGGCGTCCTCGACGCGCTCCTTGGCGATGTCGTTGGCGCGGATGTAACCCTCGACGCCGCCATCGAGCTCGATGGTCGCGCCGCGGGCATCCACTTCCCGGACGGTGCCGTTGACGATGCTGCCCTTCTGGGTGCCCGCCATGTACTGGCCCACCGGGTCCTGCTCGAGCTGCTTGACGCCCAGCGAGATGCGCTCGCGCTCGGGGTCCACGGCCAGCACGACGGCTTCCAGGTTGTCGCCCTTCTTGAAGTTGCGCACGACGTCCTCACCCGTGGTGTTCCACGAGATGTCGGACAGGTGCACCAGGCCGTCGATGCCGCCGTCCAGGCCGATGAAGATGCCGAAGTCGGTGATCGACTTGATCTGGCCGGACACCTTGTCGCCCTTCTTGTGCAGGGCCGAGAAGGCCTCCCACGGGTTCGGGGTGCACTGCTTGATGCCCAGCGAGATGCGGCGGCGCTCGCCGTCCACGTCCAGCACCATCACCTCGAGCTCGTCGCCCAGCTGGACGACCTTCGACGGGTTGACGTTCTTGTTGGTCCAGTCCATCTCGGACACGTGCACCAGGCCCTCGACGCCCGGCTCGATCTCGACGAACGCACCGTAATCGGTGACGTTGGAGACCTTGCCGAACAGGCGCGAGCTGGTCGGGTAACGGCGGGCGATGTTGTCCCAGGGATCGTCGCCCAGCTGCTTGAGGCCCAGCGAGACGCGGTTGCGCTCGCGGTCGAACTTCAGCACGCGGACGTCGAGCTCGTCGCCGACGTTGACCACCTCGGACGGATGGCGCACGCGCTTCCAGGCCATGTCGGTGATGTGCAGCAGGCCGTCGATGCCGCCGAGGTCGACGAACGCGCCGTAGTCGGTGAGGTTCTTGACCACGCCCTTGACGACCGCGCCTTCCTGCAGGCGCTCGAGCAGCTGCTCGCGCTCGACGCTGTTCTCGGACTCGACCACCGCACGGCGGGAGACCACGACGTTGTTGCGCTTGCGGTCGAGCTTGATGATCTTGAACTCGAGTTCCTTGCCCTCGAGGTAACCCGGGTCGCGGACCGGACGCACGTCCACCAGGGAGCCCGGCAGGAACGCGCGGACGTCGCGGATGTCGACGGTGAAGCCGCCCTTGACCTTGCCGCTGATGCGGCCGGTGACGATCTCGCCGGCTTCCATCGAAGCCTCGAGCTCGTCCCACACCATGGCGCGCTTGGCCTTCTCGCGCGAGAGCACGGTCTCGCCGAAGCCGTTCTCGAGATACTCCAGCGCGACCTTGACGGTCTCGCCCACGGACACCTCGATCTCGCCCGCGTCGGTACGGAACTGTTCGATGGGGATGATGCCTTCGGACTTCAGGCCGGCATTGATGACGACCACGTCGGAACGCACCTCGACCACGACGCCGGAGACGATGGCGCCGGGCTTGAGCTTGGAGAGGGCGTTCTGGCTCTGCTCGAACAGTTCAGCGAAAGATTCAGTCATTGTTGGATACTCGGTTGGACACACGGGACGCGGCTCCGCCGCGGCCCACCTGTTGGCGCTTGCGCGCGTGGATGGGAAAACCGCGCCTTCGGGCGCGGGCTGGGCCTGCTTGCGGAATCGGCCCCGGGCGGGGCGCGCTGCGAGGGTCGGTCAGGCCGTGCGGGGCCGGAGTTTTTCCGGCAGCACCGACAGCACGTGCTCGACCACCTCGGGGATGGGCGTGCCGGTGGAGTCCACGACGACCGCATCCTCCGCGGGCTTCAGGGGCGCCACCGACCGGTTCGCATCGCGCTCGTCACGAGCCGCGATTTCGTTCAGCAGGCCGGCAAGGGTAACCGAAACCCCTTTTTCCTTCAACTGCTTATAGCGCCTTTTGGCCCGTTCCTCGGCGCTCGCGGTCAGGAACACCTTGTACTGGGCGTCCGGGAAGATGACCGTGCCCATGTCGCGGCCGTCGGCCACCAGGCCCGGCCCGCGGCGAAAGCCGTGCTGCAGGGCCACCAGGGCGGCCCGCACCGGCGGGTGGGCGGCGATGGCGGACGCCGCGGCGCCGGCGGTCTCGGTCCGCAGCTGGCGGGTGGCGTCCTTGCCATTGACGATCACGTGCGGCTCGCCCTCCCCGGCCGTCTCGAAACGGATCTCGGTGCGGGCGGCGCACTGGGCGACCGCGTCCGGGTCGCTCAGGTCCACGCCTTCCCAGGCCGCCGCCAGGCCCACGGCCCGGTAGATCGCCCCGGAATCGAGGTAGTGCCAGCCCAGACGCTCGGCCACGGCCCGGCTGATGGTGCCCTTGCCGGATCCGGAGGGGCCATCGATGGTCAACACGGGGATCTTCGCCATGGCCGGCAGTGTAATCGAAGGGCTCAGCCGGCCGGGGTGTCGTGCAGGCCGAACCCGATCGCCCGGGCCATGCCCGCGAAGCCCGGGAAGGAGGTGGCGACGTTGGCGCAATCCAGGATCCGCACCTCGCCCGAGGCGACCTGGGCCGCGACCGCCGCCGCCATGGCGATGCGGTGGTCGCCCAGGCTGTCCACGACGCCGCCGTGCAGGCGACCGCCCTGGATGGCCGCACCGTCGGCGCGCTCTTCGACCTGCCCCCCCAGGGCGCGCAGGGCCGCCGACATCGCTGCCAGCCGGTCCGATTCCTTGACGCGAAGTTCGGCGGCGCCGCTGACCACGGTCGTGCCCTCGGCCAGGGCCGCGGCGGCGAACAGGGCCGGGAACTCGTCGATCATGTCGGGCACCCAGGCCTCGGGCACGGTGATGCCGCGCAGCCGGGCGTGGCGCACGCGCAGGTCGGCCACCGGCTCCCCGCCCTGCTCGCCGGCCGGCGCCTGTTCGATGTCGGCGCCCATCGCACGCAGGGCCTGGAGCAAACCGGTGCGGCGCGGATTCATGCCGACCCGGCGCAGCAGCAGGTCGCTGCCGGGCACCACCGACGCCGCCACCAGGAAGAAGGCCGCCGAGGAGAAGTCCGCCGGCACCCGCACCCGGGTGGCCGCCAGCCGGTGACCACCTTCCAGCCGCGCCTCGCCCGGCCCGAACCGGATCGGCCAGCCGAAGGCGGCCAGCATGCGCTCGGTGTAATCGCGGGTCGGGTGCGGTTCCCTCACCCGGGTGACGCCGCGGGCGTACAGGCCCGCCAGCAGGAGCGCGGATTTCACCTGTGCGCTGGCAACGGGTGTTTTGTAATCAATGCCTTGAAGTGAATTGTTCGCGTGGATTATCAAGGGTGGCAGGCCCCCTTCGCGCGTATCGATGCAGGCACCCATCTGCCGCAGCGGCGCGACGACCCGGGCCATCGGCCGCCGCGAGAGGGAGGCGTCGCCCACCAGCTCGCTGGCGAAGGCCTGGCCGGCCAGCACGCCCGCCAGCAGGCGCATGCCGGTGCCGGCGTTGCCGCAGTCCAGCGGCCCGTCCGCGGCCTGCAGGCCCTGCAGGCCGACGCC
>JAYRTA010000257.1:0-3682 GCA_041919875.1 Arenimonas sp. | reverse complement strand
TGCCAGTAGCGGAAGAAGTCCAGCCGCAGCGTGAAGCGCAGCTCGTGCACCGCGCCGATCCACAGCGGTTGCTCGCCCGGCTGCAGCGAGAACGGCGCCTGCCACAGGCGCAGCACCTCGAGCCGGTCCGGGACGCTGCCCGCACGCACCATCACCAGGGCCTCCGGACGGCCTTCGTGGGTGGCCGGCAGCACCGGCAGGGTGTCGGGGCGCGCGTCCTTGTCGAGCGTCTGCAGCAGGCCGTGCCAGCCGCCCGGTTCGTAGTTTTCCCAGCCCTCCAGCAGCAGGCGCGCCCGCAGGCCATCGAGCGGGCCGGCGTACTGCACGTTGAGCGGCCAGGCGTTGCCGGCATGGCGGGCGTTGCGGCGCTCGGGCAGGTCGCTGGCCCAGGCGCCCTCCCACCAGGCCTGTGCGCCCAAGGGCGCCAGCGCCAGCGGCGGGTCGAAGCGCTCGCGAGTGGCCTCGGCGCTGCGGCCGCCGTGCCAGGCGGCCATCGCCAGCACGGCGATGAAAAAGATGGCGGCGGTGGGCCGCACCCAGAACGAGCGCACCACCCGGCGCCGGTAGGCGATGCCCAGCGCCGCGATCCACAGCAGGCCCAGCAGCACCCCGGCCAGCACGTCGCTGAGCCAGTGCGCGCCCAGGTAGAGGCGGGCGAAGCCCAGCAGGCCCACCGCCAGCGCCGCCACCAGGTAGGGCCAGACCCGGCGCCGGCCCGGCAGTTCGCGGGCGATCAGCACCGCGAAGAAGCCGTACACCACCGTGGCCAGGGTGACGGTGGCCGAGGGGAAGCTGAAGCCCGCCACCGCGGTCGCCGCCGGCGGCTTGGCCAGGTCCAGCGAATAGCCCAGCACCCAGGTCAGGAACAGCGCGAAGGCGGGCGCGGCCAGCCAGTGCCAGGCGGCGACGCGGCGCTTGCGCCACCACAGCCAGGCGAACACGAGCAGCACGGCGGGTGCCAGCACGGCGGCGTCGCCGATCGTGGCGAGGAAGGCCATCGGGGTGTCGGCCAGGGGATTGCGCAGGCTGAACATCGCCTGGTGCACGGCCAGGTCGAGTTCGGAGGGCGCGCTGCCGCCGCCGACCGAGCCCAGCACGGCGAAGAAGCCCCAGCCGGCCGCGGCGATCAGCGCCCCGAAGAACACCAGCGAGGCCGATTCCGGCCGGCGCGGATCCATGATCGCCTCGACGTAGCGGCCCAGCACCGGATGCCGGTGCGACCAGGCCAGGGCGCGCTCGACCAGGCCGGTGGTGTGGTTGCCCAGCCAGCGCCAGGCGTAGAAGACGGTGCCCAGGATCAGGGCCACCAGCACCAGCAGCGCGCCGGCGACGATCGCCAGCGGCCCGGCGACGGCCGAGACCAGGTCGAGCGAGGTGCCGAACAGCCAGCCGGGCGCCAGGAACGTGGCCGACCACACCAGCGCGGCGAAGCCGCTGGCCGGGACGTACTGCCGCAGCTTCATGCGCAGCATGCCGGCGATGGCCGGCACGAACGGACGGATGGCGCCGATGTAGCGGGCCATCACGATCGACTTCATGCCGTGCCGGCGGAAGGTCGTTTCGCCCCGGGCGAGCCACTCGGGATGCTTGCTGAAAGGCCAGCGCTGGCGCAGTTGCGGCCCGTAGCGGTGGCCGACCCAGTAGCTGATGCCGTCGCCGGCGAAGGCGCCCAGCGTGGCACAGGCCAGGGCGTAGGCGCCGTCCACGTGGCCCAGGCCGACCAGGGTGCCGACCGCGAACAGCAGCGGCACGGCCGGGATCGCCACGCCCAGGATGACCAGGGCGTCGCCGAAGGCGATCAGGAAGATGACCAGGCCCGCCGCGATCGGGTTTTCCGCGATCCAGGCGACGAGGCGCTGCAGGTGGGCAGAATCCATGGCCGGCGATTATAGGCGGGTCGGGCGGTGGGCCGGTTTACACTGCGGCCAAAGTTCAGGAGGGATGCATGTCCACGCTTCGCGGCAAGACCCTGCTCATCACCGGCGCCTCGCGCGGCATCGGCCTCGCCATCGCCCTGCGCGCGGCCCGGGACGGCGCCAACGTGGCCATCGCGGCCAAATCCGGCGTGCCCAACCCCAAGCTTCCCGGCACCATCCACAGCGCCGCGGCGGCGGTCGAGGCGGCCGGCGGCCAGGCCCTGGCCCTGCAGTGCGACATCCGCGAGGAGGACCAGGTGCAGGCGGCCGTCGCGGCCACGGTCGGTCGCTTCGGCGGCCTGGACATCCTGGTCAACAATGCCAGCGCGATCTGGCTGCAGGGCGCCCTGCAGACGCCGATGAAGCGCTTCGACCTGATGCAGCAGGTGAACGCCCGCGGCAGCTTCCTGTGCGCGCAGGCCGCCCTGCCGCACCTGCTGCGCGCGGAAAACCCGCACATCCTGACCCTGGCGCCGCCACCGACCCTGGACCCGAAGTGGTGGGGCCCGCACACCGGCTACACGCTGGCGAAGATGGGCATGAGCTTCGTGACCCTGGGCCTGGCGGCGGAGTTCGGGCCGCAAGGCGTGGCCGTGAACGCGCTGTGGCCGCGCACGGTGATCGCCACCGACGCGCTGAAGATGATCCCGGGCACCGAGCCGGCCAAGTGCCGCTCGCCGGAGATCATGGCCGATGCCGCGCACGCGGTGCTGGTGCGGCCCGCGGCCGGCTTCAGCGGCCGCTTCCTGATCGACGAGGCGGTGCTGCGCGAGGCCGGGGTTGCGGATTTCACGAAGTACGCGGTGGACCCGACGCAGCCGCTGCTGCCCGACCTGTTCCTGGACGACCCCGAACTGGAGGAGGCCCTGCGCCGATGAAGTACCTGCACGCGATGGTGCGCGTCCGCGACCTCGAGGCCTCGCTGCGCTTCTACCGCGACGCGCTCGGCCTGGTCGAGACGCGCCGCAAGGACTACCCGGAGGGCCGGTTCACGCTGGTCTACCTGGCGGCACCGGCCAATCCCGAGGTCGAGGTCGAGCTGACCTACAACCACGACGACGAGGACTACGGCGGCGCGCGCAACTTCGGCCACCTGGCCTTCGCGGTCGAGGACATCCACGCGGCCTGCGAGCGGCTGCAGGCGCACGGCGTCGTGATCAACCGCCCGCCGCGCGACGGCCGCATGGCCTTCGTGCGATCGCCCGACGGCATCTCGATCGAGCTGCTGCAGGCGGGAGGCGCCCTGCCGCCGCGCGAGCCCTGGGTGTCGATGCCGAATACCGGCGCCTGGTGACCGGCGGCCCGGGGCCGCGTCGCGACCGCGGGCAGCGCCTCAGGCCGCGTCGAGGGCCTGGCGGAAATCGGCGACGAGGTCGTCCGGGTGTTCGAGCCCGACCGAGACGCGCAGCAGGTCGTCCGGGCTCTGCCGGTTGGCGCCCTCGACCGACGCGCGATGTTCGACCAGGGTCTCGGGACCACCCAGCGACGTGGCATTGAGCGCCAGCGCGAGCGCGCCGGCGAAGCGCAGCGCCGCGTCGCGGCCGCCCGTCACCTGCAGGCTGAACATCGCGCCGAAATCCGACATCTGCGCCGCGGCGACCGCATGGTTGCGGTGCGAGGCCAGGCCGGGCCAATGCACGGCGGCGACCTTGGGGTGGGAGGCCAGGAACGCCACCAGCACGCGCGCGTTCCGGCAGTGCCAGGCCATGCGCGCCGGCAGCGAGCGCAGGCCGCGCAGCACCAGCCAGGACGAGAACGGCGAGGCG
>JAYRTA010000256.1:0-3706 GCA_041919875.1 Arenimonas sp. | reverse complement strand
CCCATGGCCACGCCATCGAACGACGACCCGCTGTCCCGCCCGCTGCCGGCCGAGGTGCTGGTGGGCGGTGACGCGCCCTGGAACCGCTACCAGCGCTTCCCGGTCTTCAGCCTGCGCTGGCTGGGGGGCCGCACGCTGGTGTTCGGCGTGGTGATCCTGTGCGTGGCCCTGCTGTCGGGCTTCGGCATCGGGGTGATCACCCAGGACGCCGGGCTGGGCCTGCTGGTGGGCGCCACCCAGTTCGGCGCCTACCTGTTCATGTGCTCCACCGGGCCGGCGCTGGCCACCGTGGCGCGGCACCGGCGCTGGCCGGCGCGGCGCGAGCGGGCCGCGATCGTGCTGGCGGTGCTGCTGGGCATGGCGGGCAGTTACCTCATGGATCGGCAGGCCTCGGGCCTGGTCCAGCGCGAGGTGAAGACGGCCATGGTGCAGGCCGGCCTGGCGGTGGAGAAGGAGCCGGAAATCCCGGCGGCGATCAAGCCGGTCGCCAAGGTCATCAAT
Source organism: Arenimonas sp. (assembly GCA_041919875.1). Taxonomy (GTDB): domain Bacteria; phylum Pseudomonadota; class Gammaproteobacteria; order Xanthomonadales; family Xanthomonadaceae; genus Arenimonas. Next base: position 3,205 of record JAYRTA010000256.1, on the reverse strand, counting down.
TTCGCGGTGCTGGCCTTCGTCTACGGCCTGTTCGGCGGCGGCCTGGCGCTGCGGGCGTACTTCCGCGAAGGCGGGCGCTGGCTGGCCAGCCAGCGGACGCGGGAGCTGCAGGCCCTGCGCGCGGCCAAGCAGCAGGCCGACCTGCGCCTGGGCGTCCTGCAGGCGCAGGTCGAGCCGCATTTCCTGTTCAACACCCTGGCGTCGGTGCGGGCACTGGTGCGCCAGGACCCGGCCCAGGCCGAGGCCACCCTCGACGCCCTGGTCGAGCATCTGCGCGCGACCATCCCCAAGCTGCGCGACGGGGAGTCGATCCTGCACTCGTCCCTCGGCCAGCAGCTCGATATCTGCGCCAGCTACCTGGGCCTGATGAAGCTGCGCATGGGCGGTCGGCTGGCGTTCGCGGTCGAGGCCGAGGCCGAGCTGCGCGAGCATCCCTTCCCGGCGCTGCTGCTGATCACCCTGGTGGAGAACGCCATCAAGCACGGCATCGAGCCCCAGCCCGGCCTGGGGCGCATCGACGTGCGCGCCTCGCGCAAGGGAGAGCGCCTGTGCGTGAGCGTGGTGGACGATGGCGCCGGCCTGCAGCCCGGACTGGGCAGCGGCGTCGGCCTGGCCAACGTGCGCGACCAGCTGCAGACCCGCTTCCAGGGGCGCGCCGCCTTCAGCCTGCGCGGCCTGGCCGGCGGGCGCGGCGCCGTGGCGGAGATCCAGGTGCCCTGGGGGGAAGGCGCATGAGCCGCGTCACCGCCCTGGTCGCCGAGGACGAAGCACCGCAGCGGGCGGCGCTGCTGGAGATGCTGGAAGACGCCTGGGACGGGCTGGAGATCGTCGCCGCCTGCGAGGACGGCCTGGCCGCGCTGGAAGCGGTGGCCGAGCACCGGCCGAAGGTGGCCTTCCTCGACATCCGCATGCCGGGCGTCAGCGGACTGGACGTGGCGCGCGCCGTGGTGGCCCAGGGCGGCCTGGTGGTGTTCACCACCGCCTACGACGACTACGCGATCCGCGCCTTCGAGGCCGGGGCGGTGGACTACCTGCTCAAGCCGGTGGCGCCGGCGCGGCTGCTGCAGGCGGTCGCGCGCCTGCGCGAGCGCCTGGCCGCCCGGCCCGCGGCCGACCCGCTGGCCTCGCGCCTGGAGGCGCTCGAACAGCGCCTGCGCCCGCAGGGCGAGCGCCTGGTGCGCTGGATCAGCGCCAGCGTCGGCGACTCCGTGCGCATGATCGGCATCGACGAGGTGCTGTACTTCCAGGCCCAGGACAAATACGTGCGGGTGGTGACGGCGCAGGACGAAGCCATCATCCGCACCCCGGTGAAGGACCTGCTGGCGGGCCTGGACCCGGAGGCGTTCTGGCAGGTGCATCGCGGCGTGGTGGTGCGGGTGTCGGCGATCGACCGGGTCCGCCGCGACGAGCTGGGCAAGGCGCGCCTGAGCCTGCGCGACCGGGATGAACAGCTGCCGGTCAGCGCGGCCTTCCTGCACCGGTTCCGGGGCATGTGATCGCCAGTCAGCCGCCAGCCAGACTGCCCGGCCGGGGCGGGCGTAAGCTCGACCGCGCCCCCCCACCCCGGAAGACGAGGTCGCCATGAAGCGTTTCGCCCTGATCCTGATGCTGGCCGGCGCGGCTTTCGCCGCCCAGGCCAAGAGCCCCGCCAGCGAGCCCGCGCCCCAGGCGGCGGAACCGGAGGTGATCGAAGTGCGCGGGCCGGCCGATGCGGCCGTCGCCGAGGCGGGCGCCAAGCCGCGCGATGCCCACTGCCTGCGCGAGACCGGCACCCGCATCAAGCGCCGGGACAAGAACGGCTGCATCTCCGCCTTCGGCCGCTCGTACACCCGGGAAGAGCTCGACCGCACCGGCCACGGCGATCTCGCCAGCGCCCTGTCGACCCTCGATCCCGCCGTCCGGCGCTGATCCCGCCCGCCGTCACGCCTGCCGCCGCCTTCGGGCGGCGGTCTTGTTTCGGGCAGGCCTGCGATAGAGTGCGGGCGCCCATCGCCCGTCCGTGCTGCCCATGTCCCCGCGTTGCCTTCGATTCCTCGCCGCCGTGCTGCTCTCGTGCCTCCTGGCCGGGGCCCCGGTCGCGCGGGGCGGGGAAGACACGCCGCCGTTGCGGGTGTTCGCGGCGGCGAGCCTGAAGGAAAGTCTGGATGCGGTGGTCGCGGACTGGATCGCCGGCGGTGGGACGGCCACGGTGGTCGTCTATGGTTCCAGCGGCACCCTGGCCCGGCAGATCGGCCAGGGCGCGCCGGCCGACCTGTTCGTCTCCGCCGACCAGGCCTGGATGGATTCCCTGGAAACGGCCGGACTGCTCGCGCCGGGCAGCCGCGCCGACCTGCTGGGCAATTCGCTGGTGGTGATCGCGCCCGCCGGTGCCGACGGCCCCGCGTTGGCCCTGGAGCCCGAGGCCTGGCGCGACGCGCTCGGCCCGCACGGCCGGCTGGCGATCGCGGAAACCGAGACCGTCCCGGCCGGACGCTACGCCAAGGCCTCGCTGCAGGCCCTGGGCCTGTGGCCCGCGCTTTCCGGCCGGCTCGCCCCGGGCGAGGACGTGCGCGGGGCGTTGGCCTTCGTGGCGCGCGGCGAGGCGCCGTTGGGCATCGTCTACGCCACCGACGCCCGCGCCGAACCGCGCGTGCGGGTGCGGGCGACGCTCCCGCCCGACAGCCATCCGCCCATCGTCTACCCGGTGGCCCGCCTGCGCACGGCGTCCCCGTCCGCGGCGGCCCTGTTGGCGTACCTGCGCGGGCCGGCCGCCCGCGCGCGCTTCGAACACGCCGGTTTCCGGGTGCCCTGAGTGCTCAGTGCCGAAGAAGCCGGCATCGTCCTGCTGAGCCTGCGGGTGGCGGCGCTGGCGACGCTGCTGGCGCTGCCCTTCGCCATCGCCGCGGCCTGGGCCCTGGCGCGCGGACGCTTCCGCGGCCGGCTGCTGCTCGACCTGCTGGTGCACCTGCCGCTGCTGCTGCCGCCGGTGCTGACCGGCTACGTGCTGCTGGTGCTGTTCGGGCGGCAGGGCCTGATCGGCGCCTGGCTCGAGCAGTGGTTCGGCCTGGGCCTGGCCTTCCGCTGGACCGGCGCGGTGCTGGCGGCGGCCGTGATGGCCTTCCCGCTGTACGTGCGCGCGATCCGGCTGTCGATCGAAGCCATCCCGCGCGAAGTGGACGAGATGGCGGCCGGCCTGGGCGCGCGCCCCTGGGCGACCTTCGTGCAC
>JAYRTA010000255.1:0-3709 GCA_041919875.1 Arenimonas sp. | reverse complement strand
GGCTCAAAGCATGCAGCACTGGCGCGAGGACGATCTGCGCGCCGTGGTGCGCACCCTGCGCGCCCTGCCGGCGCAATCCGCGCTGCCGATGACGACGGCGGCGGCCCACGACGCACGCGGCGCCGCCCTCTACGAACGGCGCTGCGCCGACTGCCACGGCGTGCAGGGCCAGGGGCGGCGCGGTGTCTGGCCGCCGCTGGCCGGCAACCCCACGGTGCTGCAGGCCTCGGTGGTGAACCTGGTCAAGCTGCTGCAGCACGGCGGCTTCGCGCCCGCCACGCGCGGCAACCCGCGCCCGCACGGCATGGGGCCGCAGAACCTGCGCGACGAGGACATCGCCGCCGTGCTCACGCACATCCGCGGCAGCTGGGGCAACCGCGCCGGCGCGGTGTCGGCGCTCGACGTGCTGCAGGCGCGTTGATCAGCCGGCCGCGACCTCAGGGTTCGTCCAGCCAGTAGTCCAGGCCCGGGTCGCCCTCGCCGGCGCGCTGGGCGATGAAGCGCCGGTTGCGCTCGGCCGGGTAGGCGCCCACCTTGCCGCTGTCCGGGTACTCGCAGATCTCCGGGCGCTGCTGGGTGCTGATGCTGAGGTACTTCAGGTCCACGCTGCCGGTGTTGAGCAGGTGGTGTGGATACTCGGGCCCGGCGGGGATGCTGATGACGTCGCCGGCGCGCACCGGCAGGCGCTCGCCGGCCACGCGCAGGCAGCCCTCGCCCTCCAGGATCACGAACATCTCCTCCTGGGCATGGTGGAAGTGGTAAGGGCAGCTCTGCTTGCCGGGCGGCACCACGTCGAAACAGGCGCCGAGCTGCCGGGCCGCCGTGCCGTCGGTCAGGCCGCCGCAGCGGGTCTGGTAGAGCGGCGGCCGCTCGAAGGGTTCCAGGTCGAGGTCGTTCCAGTTGCGGATCAACCGTTGGCGCAGCTCGTCGGCGTTCATAGGGGCCTCGCGTAGATCAACACCTTGAGGGCGCGTTGCGCGTCCATGTCGGCGAAGGCCGGTGGATTGGCCAGGCGCTCGACGAACGGCAGCTCAGGCGCCTCGCGCGCCATCGCCTCGTGCAGGAAGGCGCTGCCGAGCTTGGGCGAGTTCAGCGCCAGCAGCGCGCGGCCGCCCGGCGCCAGCAGGCCAGGCAGGCGGCGCAGCAGGCGCGGGTAGTCCTTCTCGGCCACGAAGCTGCCCTTCTGGAACATCGGCGGGTCGAGGATCACGAAGTCATAGGGTCCGCCGCGCGTCAGCTTGCCCCAGGAGTTGAAGACATCGTGCGCCAGGAAACGCGCGCGGCCGTCGTCCACGCCGTTGAGCGCGTGGTTGCGCCGGCCGATGGCCAGCGCGCCGGCGCTCATGTCCACGTTGACCACTTCGGCGGCGCCGGCCTGCAGCGCCACCACCGAAAACGCGCAGCTGTAGGCGAACAGGTTCAGCACCTTGGCGCCGGGCCGGCGCTGAACCTGGGCGCGCAGCCAGCGCCGACCCTCGCGCATGTCGAGGAACAGGCCATGGTTCTGGCCGCGCAACAGGTGCACGAGGAAGCGCGCCCCGTCCTCGCCCACGCTGTGCGGCTCGGGCAGGCTGCCGGCCATGAGCTGCGGCGCGGCGCGCCCTTCTTGGCCGACCTGGCGGCAGTGGTGGATCCAGCACAGCGGCGCGCCGGGCGCCAGCTGCGCCCAGCGCCGGCCCAGCGCCGCAGCGAAGGCCGCGAGCTGCGCCGCCTCGGCCGGCGCAAAGCTGGTCAGCACCCAGCAGGGCGGGAACCAGTCGAGCGTCCAGTCCTCGCTGCCGGGAAAGCGTCCGCCGCGGCCGTGGAACAGGCGCTCGGCGTCGGCGCCGGGCTGAAGGCTGGGAAGGAGGTCGAGCAGGGCCTGCATGGAGCGCGAGTGTCGGTCGTCGCTGCTCTCTTAAGCCGGCCCTAAGGCTGCGCCACGACCATGCCCGCCATGCATCCCACTCACTCGACCCCGACCCGCCGCCCTCCACCGCACTGCGCGGCCTGCCGCGGCGCCGTCGAACAAGGAGATTTCCATGAACGCCACATCCGCATCCCGCGCTGAGTCCGCGGGTTCCGCCACCGCCGCGTCTCGCATCCTGGTGTGGGATGCCCCGGTGCGCGTCTTCCACGGCCTGATGGTGCTGTGCTTTGCCTTGGCCTGGCTGACCGCGGAGAGCGAGCGCTGGCGTCTGGTGCACGTCAGCGCGGGCTACACCGTGGCCGGCTTGGTGGCGTTTCGCCTCATCTGGGGCTTCGTCGGCACCCGCTACGCGCGCTTCAGCCAGTTCGTGCGCAGTCCCGCCGAGGCCTGGAACGACCTGCGCGACCTTTTGCAAGGCAAGGCCGGGCACACGGTCGGCCATACGGTCGGCCATACGGTCGGGCACAACCCGGCAGGCGCCTGGGCCATCCTCGGTCTGCTGTCGCTGGCGGCCGGCACGGCCTTGAGCGGCTGGGCGACGGACAGGGAATGGGGCGGCCATGCGGTCGAGGAACTGCACGAGGGGCTGGCGCAGGGCCTGCTGCTGCTGGTGGGGGTGCATGTGGCCGGGGTGATCGTCAGCAGCCTCGCGCACCGCGAGAACCTGGTGCGCGCCATGGTGACGGGCCTGCGACGCGGCGCTCCGGACCAGGCGCTGCGCTCGGCCCGGGCCGGCCTGGCGATGGTGTTGCTGGCTGCCGTGCTGGCGTTCTGGGGATGGCAGTGGCAGACGGCGCCGGTTGCGCCGGTCGATGGCGGGCCGGTCGGCATGGCGGCTCACCACGGCGGGCAGGGTGACGGCGACGACGATGATGACGATGACTGATCATTGACCCATGCGCATCCTGCTTGCCGAAGACGATCCCTTGCTGGGGGATGGGCTGCGCGCCGGGTTGCGCCAACGCGGCTTCCAGGTGGACTGGGTGCGCGACGGTGCGGCGGCCGAGCGCGAAATGCGCGCCGAACCCTATGCGGCGGCGGTGCTCGATCTGGGCCTGCCCAGGATCGACGGCATCGACGTGCTGCGGGCGGTGCGCGCCGCCGGACGCACCCTGCCGGTGCTGGTGCTGACGGCGCGCGATGCCGTCGACGACCGCGTGCGCGGCCTCGACGGCGGGGCCGACGACTACGTGATCAAACCCATCGACCTGGACGAGCTGGCGGCCCGGTTGCGGGCCTTGGTGCGGCGCGCCCACGGCCAAGCGCAGGGGGCCTTGCGCGTGCAGGATCTGGTGCTGGACGTCGCCACCCGGCGTGTGAGCTGCGACGGTCAGGACATCGCGTTGCCGCTGCGCGAATTCGACCTGCTGCAGTTGCTGATGCTCAACGCCGGCCGGGTCATGAGTCGTGCACAGCTCGAGCAGCATCTGTACGGCTGGGGCCAGGAGGTCGACAGCAACGCCATCGAGGTGCATGTGCACCACCTGCGGCGCAAGCTCGGAGCCGGCCGCATCCAGACGGTGCGGGGTGTCGGCTACCTGATGCGCGGCGAGGGGTAGATGCGGGTCTGGCGTTCCATCCGGGCTCGGCTGCTGGGCCTGTTGCTGATCGGCGGGGCCGGGGTCTGGCTGGCCGCGGCCGCGGTGACCTGGCTCGACCTGAATCACGAACTGGACGAACTGCTGGATGCCCACCTGGCGCAGGCGGCCGCCCTGCTGGTGGTGCAGCAGGCCGGTGACTTCGAGGGCGAGGACGACCGCACGCTGGATGCGCCGAGCTTGCACCGCTACGCCCCGCGCG
>JAYRTA010000254.1:0-3715 GCA_041919875.1 Arenimonas sp. | reverse complement strand
CGTGGCCTGCATCGCCCTGGCGACGGTGTTCGTGCCGATGGTGGAGCCCTGGCTCACCGGCAAGCGCTTCGACCCGCGCGAACTGCTGATCGGCGCGGCGGTGGTGCCGGGCGTGGCGATGGTGGTCGGCGGGGTGCCGGCGAGCATGCATGCCGGCATCGTGGTGGGCACGGTCTCGGCGGTGCTGGTGGCCTTCTTCGGCGTGCTCAACAAGCGCCATGTCGAGCGCGCCGACCCGCTCACCGTCACCTTCGTCGAGCTGGGCGCGGGCACCGGCGTGCTGCTGGCGCTGGCGCCGCTGATGCCCTGGTTCGGCTCGCCCTGGGTGCTGCCCGATGCCCGCGACGCCGGCCTGCTGCTGGGCCTGGCCCTGGCCTGCACCCTGTTGCCTTTCGCGCTGTCGCTGGTGGCGCTGCGGCACATGAGCGCGTTCGCCGCGCAGCTGGCGGTCAACCTCGAGCCGGTCTACGCCATCGTGCTGGCGATCGTGCTGCTGGGCGAGCAGCACGAACTGGGCGGTCTGTTCTACGCCGGCGTGGCGCTGATCCTGGCCGGCGTGTTCGCCCATCCGCTGCTGGTGCGCCGCCCGCCGCACCGGCCCGACCCCAGCAGCCTGGGCACGGCCGAAGCCAAGGTCGTGGACTGAGGCCGATTGCCAGCACGGCCGCGGCCGTGGACACTTCCGCCTGGATCACGCGTGGGGAGCACGCCCTTGGACGTCTACGAGAAGATCAAGCGCCTGTTCGGCTGGGGCGGCAAGCCCGCCGCGCCGGCCGCGGCGCCCGCGTCCGGGCCGGCTCCCGTCCCCGCCGCCGTGCCCCAGACCGGCGGCCCGGAACGCCGCGCCAAACCGCGGCACAACGCCCGCACCGGCACCCGCATGCTGGTGGTGGACGACTCCCCCACCATCGTCGCCCTGCTCGCGCGCATGCTGCGCCAGAACGGCTACGACGTGCTCGAGGCCGAGGACGCCGAGACCGCGCTGGAGATCGCCCGGCGCGAAACACCCGACCTGGTCTTCCTCGACATCGTGCTGCCGGGCATGGATGGCTTCTCCTGCCTGCGCCAGCTGCGGCGAGATCCCTACACCCGCGACATCCCGGTGATCATGATCAGCGGCAACGAACAGGCCACCGAGCAGTTCTACGTGCACCGCATCGGCGCCGACGACTTCATGAAGAAGCCCTTCTCGCGCGCGGAAGTGTTCGCGCGCATCGAGCGCCTGCTGGACGAGGCCATGGTGCCGCGCCGCCTGCCGGCCGCCGCGCGCAGCTCGCCCGACGAAGCCACCGTGGACGAGCGCGACGACCGCCCCTGAGCCCGCTCAGGCCGCCTGCGCGGCGATGAACTCCGCCGCCGGCACCGGCCGCCCGACCGCATACCCCTGGGCGAAATCGCAGCCCATCGCCGCCAGCGCCTGCAGCGTGGCCCGGTCCTCGACGCCTTCGGCCACCACCCGGATGCCCAGGTGGTGCGAAAAATCCACCATCGCCTTCACCAGCTGCTGCGAGCGCATGTCGGCCAGCATGCCGGTGACGAAACTGCGGTCGATCTTCAGTTCGCTGGCCGGGAACTGCCGCAGGTAGGCGAAGGAAGCATTGCCGACGCCGAAATCGTCGATCGCCACGCGCACCCCGGCCGCATGCAGGGCGCCGAGCAGGTGGGCGCCGCGCTCGAGGTCGCCGACGATCGCGGTTTCGGTGATCTCCACCACCAGGTCCGACGGCGGCAGGCTCCACAGGGCCAGCGCCGACAGCACCTGGTCGACCAGGCCGCGGTCGGCCAGGGCGCCGCCCGACAGGTTCACCGACACCGGCATCGGCCGGCCCTGCGCGCGCAGCGAGACCGCGTGCTGCAGGGCCGCGTGGATGCTCCAGCGGGTGAACTCGGGCAGCAGGCCGGTGGACTCGGCCAGAGGGATGAAGCGGCCCGGGCTGACCAGGCCGTGGCCCGGATGCCGCCAGCGCGCCAGCGCCTCCGCGCCGCAGACACGGCCTTCGCGCAGGTCCCACAGCGGCTGCAGGTGGGCCTCGAGCTGGCCCTGGGCCAGGGCCTCCCGCAATTCGGCGGCATCCAGGCCGGCGTCGAGCGGCGTCGCCGGGCACATCGCGAAGCGGTCGGGGTGCGCCTGCGCGAGCATCAACGCCGCCTCGGTGCGCCGGCACAGCTCGTCGCCGTCGCGGCCGTGTTCGGGACACAGCGCGATGCCGACCGCGACATTGGCGAGCACCGGCAGGCCCAGGATGTCCAGCGCCGGTTCGAACTGCCGCAGCAGCCGCGCCGCGGCCAGCTGCGCGTGCAGGCCGTCGCGCAGGCCCGGCAGCAGCAGCATCCATTCGCCCGGGGCCACGCCCAGCACCTGGTCACCCGGGCGCAGCGCCTCGCGCACCAGCGCCTCGACCTGGGCCACCAGGCGCTGGCCGCGCTCGTAGCCATGCTGGATGTTGAACTGGCGCAGGCCCTGCAGCCCCAGCAGCAGCACGCCCACGCAGCGGCCGTCGCCGCCGGCGCTGGCCAGCATCGGCGCCATGCGCCGGTGCAGTTGTTCGCCCCGCAGCGGCATCGTCATCGACTCAGGCCAGGAACAGGTCGGAGGGGTCGATGCCGTAGGCGCCCGGATCGAGCGAGGCGGCGATCTCGACCGCGGCCTTGCCCGGCGGCGCGCCTTCGGCGGCGATCATCAGGTCCAGTTCGCGGAACTTCGGATAGGGATTCTTGCCCGGGTCGAGCACGATCATCACCCGCGGCCGCAGCCGCCGCGCCTGGTTCTGCGCCATCACGATCGCCACTTCACCGGTGTTGAGCTCCACCACCGAGCCGGTCGGGTAGACGCCCAGGCACTGCAGGAACTGCTCCACCACCTCGGCCTGGTAGAGCGTGCCGCTGGCCCGGTAGAGGTGCTGGAGCGCCTTGTGGCGCGGTTCGGCACGCCGGTGCGGGCGGTGGCTGCTGATCGCGTCGTAACTGTCCACCACCGCCGCCAGCCGGCCCGCCAGCGGGATCTGGCTGCCCGACAGCCCCTGCGGGTAGCCGCTGCCGTCGTGGCGCTCGTGGTGGTGGGCGACCATGTCCACGGCCCAGGGGTCGTGGATGCCGGCCTCCTGCACCAGCCGCAGGCCCGCCTGCACGTGGCCGCGCACCTGCATCATCGCGTCCGCCGGCAGCGGCCCGGCGCCGTCGATCAGGCCGGGCGGCAGGGTGGACTTGCCGACGTCGAGCAGGAAGCCGCCGGTGGCCAGCTGCGACAGCACATCGCGCGGCAGGGCCAGGTGCCGGCCGAACGAGGCCGCCAGCGCGCTGCAGTTCACCGCGTGGCTGTAGGCGTAGTCGTCCCGCTTGAGCAGGCTGAGCATCCAGAACAGCGCATCGCCGTTGCGCACCAGGCTTTCGACCAGGGGCTCGACCGCATCCTGCACTTCGGCCGAGGACAGGCGCTTGCCGCGGCGCACGTCCTCGGCGATGCGCGAGGCCAGGGCGTGGGCGCGCGTGTGGGCGCTGCGCGCGACCGGCAACTCCTCCTGCACGCGCACCAGGTCGTGGTAGTCGGGGCCGCGCGCCGGAAACACCTGGCGCGGCCCGCGCGGGCCCATGCGTTCGTCCTCGCGCCCGAGGTCGCGGCCCTTCTCGACGTCGATCGTCACCTGGCGGCAGTACTTGGCCAGCAGCGCGATGTCGTCGTCGGGGAGGGTGTTGAAGCCCTGGAAGGGGTACGGCG
>JAYRTA010000253.1:0-3728 GCA_041919875.1 Arenimonas sp. | reverse complement strand
CGCCCAGCTGGGGGCCGGCGAGGCGCACGTGCGGGCCGGGCGGCCCCCGGCCGGGGCCGCCGTGGGCCCGGCCGCGACCGAAGCCGGCGCGGACACGGGCACGGAGATCGCCTTCTTCGAGAACATCCAGCACGCCCAGGGCTGGTCCTCCGGCGAGGCCGACCTGCGCTCGGTGCGGATCGCGGCCGGCGGCAACGGCGGCGTGCTCTACGGTGGCGAGCGCATCGTGCTGGCGGCCGAGGTCTGGCTGTCGGCGGCGATCACCCGGCCCGTGGTCGGTTTCCTGGTCAAGGATCGCCTGGGGCAGTCGCTGTTCGGCTACAACACCCTGGGCCACGGCCTGGCCGAGCGCGAGGCGCGCGAGGGAGTGGTCGAGGCGCGCTTCGAGTTCAATCTCCCGCTGCTGCCCAGCGGCGAGTATTCGGTCACCGTGGCCGTCGCCGACGGCGACTTGAAGGTGCACACCCAGCACCATTGGGTGCACGATGCCGCCATCCTGGCCGTGCGCTCCGAGCAGCCGCGCTACGGCCTGGTCGGCATTCCCTTCCACGCGGTGTCCCTTTCGGAACGATGAAATACGCCGGGCCCTGAGGCTCCCCCACCTCGAGCGACCATGCACACGCCTTCCTCGCACGGACTGTTGATCCTCGGCATGCACCGCAGCGGCACGTCGGCGCTTGCGCGCGTGCTGGGCCTGGGCGGGGCCGACCTGGGCCGGGAAGTCTCCGGCGCCAGCGCCGGCAACGACACCGGCCACTGGGAGGACGCCCACGTGCTGGCGCTGCACGAACGCACCCTCGCCGGCCTGGACGCGGCCTGGGACGAACCGCTGCTGCTGCCGCCGGACTGGGCCTCGCGTCCGGCCGGTCGCGCGCTGCGCGCCGACGCCCTCGACTACCTGCGCAGCGACCGGTCCCGGCACGCCCTGTGGGCGATGAAGGAACCGCGCCAGTGCCTGTTCGCCGAGGCCTGGCGCGAGGCGGCGGCCGAGGCCGGCCTGCCGGTGTCGGTGGTGCTGGTGCTGCGGCATCCGGCCGAAGTCGCCGCCTCGCTGGCGGTGCGCGACGGCATGGTGGCCGCGCGCGCACACCTGCTGTGGCTTGAATACACCCTGGCGGCGCTGGAGACGGCGCTGCGCCTGCCGCACGTGCTGGTGGACTACGCCAGCCTGCTGCAGGACTGGCCGGCCGTGCTGCGCCGCATCGCCGGCCTGCCGGGCGCGGCCGGACTGGCCGACACGGCGCGATATGCCGGCGCGGTCGCCGGGTTCCTGGACCCGGCGCGTCGGCACCAGCGCGCACCCGCGGCCGCCGGGCTGCCGCCGGGGCTGGCCAGCGCCTGGCGGGCGATCGCGCAGGACCTGGCGTCCGGGCGCGTCTCGCCGTCTTCGATCGATCTGCTGCGGGCGCTGCTCGGGCCGCTGCGCGCGCTGGCGGCGCCGGTGCTGGCGGAGGCGCGCGCGCGCCGCCTCGCCCTGCACGATCGCGCCGGGGTGGCCGAGGCCACGCTCGCGGCCCAGGCGCCCTGGCTGGCGCTGGACTGGGGCGAGATCCGTGCCCGCCTCGACCGCCACCACGCGGCCCTGGTCGACGCGATATCCGGCGACCTGCGCGTGATGCAGCAGGCCGTGGCCGAGGCCCAGGCCGCGGCGGCGGAGCGCCAGGCCGCGGTGCTCCGCCTGGCCGCCGAACGCGACGAGGGCCAGGCCCGGCTCGCGGCGTCGCAGGCCCAGGGCGAGCGCGCCGCGCGCGAGCTCGCAACGGCCCGCGGCGAACTCTCCGATGCACGCCATGCGCTGGCGGCGCTTCGCCACGAGGCCAATGACCTGCGCGCGGCCGCGCGCCAGCTCGCCCAGCTCACCGCCTCGCGCTCCTGGCGCTGGACCCGGCCCCTGCGTGCCTTGGGCCGGCTGCTGCGCGGCGATTTCCAGGCCTCCGACCGCGCCCGCGTCGGCCACGCCCTGCGCGCCATGCTGGCGCGGCTGCCGCTGGTGGGCGCCGGTGCCCGCGCGCGCCTGGCCCGCCACGCGATGCCCGGGGCCGGCTGTGCGCCCGAGCAGCTGCCCGATGCCAGCCAGCTGCACCTGGTGGCGCTGGCGCCGCCCTCGACCGGCCTGCCGGACGTCTTCATCGGCGCGGTCATCGACTGGCATTTCCGCTTCCAGCGCCCGCAGCACCTGGCACGGGCGCTCGCGCGCCGTGGCCACCGCGTCTTCTACCTCTCGAACAATTTCGCCGACAGCGCCGCGCCCGGGTTCCGGATCGAGCCGCTCGGCGAGCACGGACGCCTGTTCCAGGTGCACCTGAACCTGGCCGGCAAGCCCCCGATCTATTTCGGAATGCCCGCCAGCGCCCAGGTCGAGGCCTTGCGCGCCAGCCTGGCGGAGCTGCTGGCCTGGGCCGGAACGCACGACGCCATCGCGCTGGTCCAGCATCCCTACTGGGCCCCGCTGGCGCGCCAGCTGCCGGCCGCGCGCGTGGTCTACGACTGCATGGACCACCACGGCGGCTTCGAGAACAACGCGCCGGCGGTGCTCGAGGCCGAAGCGGCGCTGGTGGCCGATGCCGACCTGGTGATCGTGACCTCGGGCTGGCTGGAAGACGAACTGCGCGGTCAGGCGCGCGCCACCCGTCTGGTGCGCAACGCCGGGGAATTCGAGTTTTTCCGCCAGGCGCCGGGCAAGGTCTTCCGCGATCCGCAGGGCCGGCGCGTGATCGGCTATTACGGCGCCATCGCCGAATGGTTCGACGCCGGCCTGGTGCGCGCGGTCGCGACCGCCTTCCCCGAGGCCGCGATCGTGCTGGTGGGCAACGACACCGCCGGCGTCGGTGCGCAGCTGGCCGACCTGGACAACGTTCGCATGGTCGGCGAGGTGCCTTACGCCGAACTGCCGTACTGGCTGTACGGCTTCGACGTGTGCCTGCTGCCCTTCCAGGTGCTGCCGCTCACGCTGGCGACCAATCCGGTGAAGGTCTACGAGTACCTTGCCGCCGGCCGGCCGGTGGTGGCGGTGGACCTGCCGGAGATGGCGCAGTTCGCGGGCCTGGTCGCCACCGCGACCGACGCGGCCGGTTTCGTGGCGGCGGTCGGCGACGCGTTGGCCGAGGCGGATGGGGATCCGCGCCGCGCCGCGCGCCGCGACTTCGCCGCCGGCCAGACCTGGGACCACCGCGCCACCGACCTCGACCAGGCCCTGGCCGCCTTGCCCGAACCGCGCGTCAGCGTGGTCGTGCTCACGTACAACAACCTCGCCTACACCGAGGCCTGCCTGTTCAGCCTCGAGGCCTACAGCCAGTACCGGAACCTGGAAGTGATCGTGGTGGACAACGCCTCCACCGATGGCTCGCGCGAGTGGCTGCAGCGCTGGGCCGAACAGCCTTCGGCCGCCGGCCACCAGCGCCGCCTGCTGCCCAATGCCGACAACCTCGGTTTCGCCGCCGGCAACAACGTCGGCCTGGCCGCGGCCACCGGCGAGGTGCTGGTGATGCTCAACAACGACACCTACGTGACGCCGGGCTGGGTGCGCGGGCTGTGCAACCACCTGTGGCGCGAGCCGCGCCTGGGCCTGGTGGGTCCGGTGACCAACAACATCGGCAACGAAGCGCGCATCGGCATCCAGTACGCCGACATGCCCGCGATGATCCGCGAGGCCGGCGCCTACACGCGCCGGCACGCCGGCCAGCGCTATCCGCTGCGCACGGCGGCGTTCTTCTGCGTGGCGATGCGCC
>JAYRTA010000252.1:0-3778 GCA_041919875.1 Arenimonas sp. | reverse complement strand
TCGCAACTGCGCGAGGACCTGCGCCTGGTGGTGATGTCCGCCACCCTCGACGGCGAGCGGCTGGCCCGTTTCCTCGATGCCCCGCGGCTGACCAGTGCCGGCCGCAGTTTTCCCGTGGCCGTGGCGCATTTCCCGGCCCGGCGCGACGAGCCGGCGATGGCGCAGCTGCGGCGCTGCGTGGCGCATGCGCTGCAGGCGCATCCGGGCGATGTGCTGGTGTTCCTGCCGGGGCAGCGGGAGATCGGGGAGGCGATGGCGGCGGCGGGCCCTCTCCCCAACCCCTCTCCCCCACGGGGAGAGGGGCTCGAATCGACTTCTCCCCCACCTGCGCGGGGAGAGGAGCTTGAATCGACTTCTCCCTCTCCCCGTGGGGGAGAGGGCCGGGGAGAGGGTCCGCGCAGCGCCGCCGACCGCGACATCGTCTACCTCCCCCTGCACGGCGAGCTCCCGCTCGAACAGCAGTCCGCCGCGCTCAGCCCCGACCCGCAGGGCCGCCGCCGCGTCATCTTCGCCACCAATGTCGCCGAGAGTTCCGTGACCCTGCCCGGCGTGCGCGTGGTGATCGACCAGGGCCTGGCGCGCGAACCGCGCTACGACCCCAACTCCGGGTTCTCGCGCCTGGAGACCGTGGCCATTTCCCAGGCCTCGGCCGACCAGCGCGCCGGCCGCGCCGGCCGCGTCGCCGAAGGCTGGGCCTATCGCCTTTGGCCCGCGTCGCAGCGGCTCGAACCCAATCGCGGCGCCGAGATCCAGCAGGTGGAACTGGCCGGCCTCGCCCTCGAGCTCGCAGCCTGGGGCGCGTCGTCGCTGCGCTTCCCCGATCCGCCGCCGCCGGGTCCGATGGCCGCCGCGCAGGACCTGCTGCAGCGCCTGGGCGCACTCGATCCCGCCGGCCGCATCACCGCCTCCGGCCGCCAGCTGCTCGCCCTGGGCACCCATCCGCGCCTGGCGGCGATGCTGCGTGCACCCCTGCCGCCGCAGGAACTGGCCCTGGCCTGCGACCTGGCCGCCCTGCTCGAGGCCCGCGACGTCCTGCGCGACCGCAGCGACTCCCTGGTGCCGCGCTGGCAGGCGCTGGCCGCCTTCCGCGCCGGCCGCGCGCCGCCGCAGGCCCACCGCGGCGCCCTGGCCGCCATCGACGCCGCCGCTAAGCAGTGGCGCCGGCGACTGCGCCTGGACGCGCCGCCGCCCGCCGACGTCCCCGGCCATCGGGTCGGCGACCTGCTGGCGCATGCCTTCCCCGACCGCATCGCCCGCCAGCACCCCGGCGATCCACGCCGGCTGCAGTTCGCCAATGGCCGCATGGGTCGCCTGTTCGACGACAGCGTCCTGTTCGGCGAGCCCTGGATCGTCGCCAGCGAACTGCGCTTCGACGCCAGGGATGCGCTGGTGCTGCGCGGTGCGCCGGTGGACGAGGCGCGCCTGGCCCGTGAATTCCCGGGCCGCTTCTTCGAAGGCGACGTGGTGCGCTGGGATCCGCAGGCACGCGCCCTGGTCTCCCGCCGCGAGCGTCGCTTCGACCGCATCACCCTGGAAAGCAAGCCCGCCGGCCGCCCCGACCCGGCCCAGGCCGCGCAGGCCCTCTGCGATGCCGTCGGCGAACTGGGGCTGGACGCGCTGCCCTGGACCGAGGGCCTGCGCCAATGGCTGGAACGCCTGCGCTGCCTGCGCGACTGGATGCCCGGGCTGGGCCTGCCCGATGTCTCCGACGAGGCCCTGCTGGCCACGCGCGAGCACTGGCTCAAGCCCGCCTTCGCCGGCAAGGCGCGCCTCGATGCGCTGTCGGAAGAGGCACTGGGCGAGGCCCTGAAAGCCGGCCTGGACTGGCCATTGCGACAGAAGCTCGACCAGCTCGCGCCCCGCCGGCTCACCGTGCCCTCGGGCATGGAGCGCGGCCTGCACTATGCCCACGGCCAGCCGCCGGTGCTGGCCGTCAAGCTGCAGGAGCTGTTCGGCCTGGCCGACACGCCGCGCGTCGCCGACGGCCGGGTGCCGGTGTTGCTGCACCTGCTCTCGCCGGGCGGCAAGCCGCTGCAGGTGACCCAGGACCTGCGCAGCTTCTGGGCCACCACCTACCCGGAGGTGAAAAAGGAAATGAAGGGCCGCTACCCGCGCCACCCCTGGCCCGACGACCCCTGGACCGCCACCGCCACCCACCGGGCCAAGCCCCGGGGCACCTGAGGCCGCTGGCGCGGACGCGCCACGTTCATCCGGACAGGCGTAATCTGGGGCCTGCTTCGTAGGTCCCTTCGTTCGTAACGTCCATCAGGAGACTGCCCATGAGCAAGACGAAAGAGATCGTGTCCACCGCCGTCGCCAAGCTGGGCGATGCGAAGAAGGCCTTCGAGAAGGCCGACCTGGTCGGCAAGGCCAGCCGCATCGCCGGCGTCGGTGCCGGCCTGGCGATGGCCAAGAAAGGCGGCAGCGCGGCGGTGAAGACCGTGCGCAAGCATCCGGTCGGCACCGCCGTCACCGCCGCCGCGCTGGCGGCCGTGGGCGCCGCGGTCTACCTGGCCAAGAAGAAGAAGGCGGGCGCGGCCGCCAAGCCGGCCGCCAAGGCCGCCGCGAAGCCGGCGCCCAAGAAGCTCGCCAAGCCGGCCGGCCCGGCCAAGAAGGCTGCGGTGAAGAAAGCCGCGCCGAAGAAGACCGCCGCCAAGAAGGCGGCCAAGTAAGCCTCAGTCCGCGTCGGTGCGCCCCGCGCGCACCGACAGCGGCCAGCGCACCTCGCGCGCCGTCTGCGGCTCGCCCCAGGCGGCGGTGAAGCCATCCTGCATGGCCGACACCGCGTCGGACCCGGTTTCCTGCAGGTAGCGCTGGCTGGCCGACCAGCTGCGCAGGTAGTCCAGGTACTGCGGCAAGGTCCAGTCGAGCTGCATCCGGAACCGCGGCACGTCGCCGATTTCGTCGAAGGGGAAGGGCAGCCGGCGGTAGCCGTCCTCCACGTGCACGCGTTCGTGCGGCCAGAAGCGGCCGAGCACGTCCTCGTACAGCCGGTGGAACAGGACATCGACCGCCGGCGACACGCGGCACAGGCCGTAGCACCACACCGCCACCAGGCCGCCGGGCCGCAGCACGCGGCGGGCTTCGCTGCAGAAGCGATCGTGTTCGAACCAATGGTAGGCCTGGGCGACCGTGACCAGGTCGGCGCTGTGGCCGTGCAGCGAACAGTGTTCGGCCGGCTCCACCCGCCAGTGGATGCGGGGGTCCTGCGGCGCGGCCGCGATCTGCCGGGCGCTGGGGTCGCTGGCGTGCACGCGGGCGAAGCGCCGCGCCAGGGCCAGGCTGGCCTGGCCATTGCCGCAGCCGGCGTCCCAGGCCAGGTCGTGGTGCAGGCACTGGTCGGACAGCCAATCGAACAGGGCCTCGGGATAACGCGGCCGGGCCTGGGCGTAGGCGTCGGCGTGGCCGGAGAAGTGGTCCTGGAATGCCATCGGGGTCCTCCTGCGCCGGCGGTGCGGCGGTGGGCCGCGGGGTGCGCGCGCCGGGCACCGCGGCCCGGTCGCGGTCCGGGTCAGTGCTCGACTTCGCGGAACTGCCCGGGCGCCAGGCCTTCGAGCCGGTGCGGACCGACCGCCAGCCGGACCAGGCGCAGCGTGGGCAGGCCGATGGCCGCGGTCATGCGCCGGACCTGGCGGTTGCGGCCTTCGGTGATGGTCAGTTCGAGCCAGCTGTCGGGCACGGTCTTGCGGAAGCGCACCGGCGGGTCGCGCGGCCACAGCCAATCCGGTTGGCCGACCAGCACCTGGGCCTTGGCCGGCCGGGTCGGGCCGTCCTTGAG
>JAYRTA010000251.1:0-3781 GCA_041919875.1 Arenimonas sp. | reverse complement strand
CGGGCCCGGGCCTGGCCGAGGGCGTCGGCGGCCTGGCGCCACTCGGCGCGTGCCGCGGCGGCCTCGCGGGCCAACCGCTCGGCGCGCTCGCCGGCCCCGGCCAGGGCATCGGCTTCCTGGCGCAGGGCGTCGCGCCGCGTGGCCAGGCCATCAAGGGGCACGCGGTGCTTGCGCGCAAGCTCGTGCAGGCGCGCCAGCCGCTCTTCCAGCGCCTGCAGGCGCGCCGGGTCCAGGTCGAGGTCGTCGCGGATGCGTTCGAGCACGCCGCCGGCCTCGTCGAGCTGGATGGCCGCCGATTCGACCAGGGCGTTCACCTCGGCCAGGCGCGGCTCGTCGTCGGCGAGGCGGGCGAGGTCGGCGCGCACCTGGTGCAGGCTGCGCACGATCGAGGGACCCTCGTCACCGGCCAGGCGCGCCTGGGCGCGGCCGGCCGCCTCGAGCAGGCCGGCGGCATTGGCCTGGCGGCGATGGGCCTGGGCCAGCTCTTCCAGTGCGGCGGTGGCGAGGTCTTCGGCGTCCAGTTCGGCCAGCTGGTGCTCCAGCCAGGCCAGGCGCTCGCCGACGTCGCCGGCCTGGGCCAGGTCGGCGCGCTGGCGCTCCAGGCCGGCCCAGCGTTCGGCCGCGTCGCGAGTGGCCGCCAGCGGCGCGTCGTGGCGGCCGAAGGCGTCGAGCAGGGCCAGCTGCTGCCCGCGGTCGAGCAGCGCCTGGTGCTCGTGCTGGCCGTGGATTTCCACCAGCCGGGCGCCCAGGGCCGAAAGCTGTCCGAGCGTGGCGGGGCGGCCATTGATCCAGGCGCGCGAGCCGCCGTCGGCCCGGATCACCCGGCGCAGCTGGCAGCCGGCGCCGTCGTCGAATTCGTTCTCGCGCAGCCAGTCCAGGGCCGCCGGTGCGTCCTCGAGCCGGAACTCGGCGCTCAGCTCGGCCCGGTCCGCGCCGTGGCGCACGATGCCCGCGTCGGCGCGGGCGCCCGTGAGCCACATGAGGGCGTCCACCAGCAGGGACTTGCCGGCGCCGGTTTCGCCCGAGACCACGGTCATGCCCGGGCCGAAGGCCAGTTCGGCGCGGCTGACGACGGCGAAATCACGCAGGGAAAGATGGCTGAGCATGGCCGCGCGATTTTGCCTGAAAGCCATCGCGCCGGGAGGCCCCGGCCGGTCCGCCGCGCGCCCGGCAGCCCGGCGCGGGGTAGGACAACCACGGCTTGCAGGCGTCGCCCGCGGGCCTTATCTATGTCGGCATGAATCCCAGCCTCGACCCGCGCGCCCGCCGCCTGCTGCGCACCCTGATCTCCCAGCACATCCGGGACGGGGAGCCGGTGGGCTCGCGCACCCTGGCCAAGCGTTCGGGCCTGGACGTCAGCCCGGCCACCATCCGCAACATCATGTCCGACCTCGAGGAGATCGGCCTGGTGGCGGCCCCGCATACCTCGGCCGGCCGCATCCCGACGGCCCAGGGCTACCGGGTCTTCGTCGACAGCCTGCTGCAGATGCAGCCGCTGCAGGAGCCGCAGCTGGCCGAACTGCGCGCCAGCCTGCCCAGCGGCGCGGGCACCCAGGCCCTGCTGGCCAACACCAGCGAGCTGCTCTCGGCGATGAGCCAGTTCGTGGGCGTGGTCACGGTGCCGACCCGCGAGCGGTTCGCCTTCCGCCGCATCGACTTCGTGCCGCTGGAGGGCCAGCGCATCCTGGTGGTGCTGGTGTTCGCCGACAACGAGGTGCAGAACCGCATCATCCAGCCCCGTCGCGCCTACGAGGCCAGCGAGCTCGAGCACGTCGCCAATTACCTGAACACCCACTTCGCCGGCCGCCCGCTGGCCGACGTGCGGCCCATGCTGCTGCGGGAACTGCGCGACACGCGCAGCGAGATGGAGCGCCTGCTCTCGGCCGCGGTCGAACTGTCGGAACAGGCCCTGGCCCCGGGGGCCGGTGCGTCCGCCAGCGCCGAGGACATGCTGCTGGCCGGCCAGACCCGGCTGATGGGCGTGCAGGACCTGAGCGACCTCGAGCGCCTGCGCGAGCTGTTCGAGGCCTTCGCCCGCAAGCGCGAGATCCTGCAGCTGCTCGACCGCACCCTGCAGGCGCCCGGCGTGCGTGTCTTCATCGGCGAGGAAACCGGCCTGGCGCCGCTGGACGGCTGCACCGTGGTCACCGCGCCCTACGTGGCCCAGGGCCGGGTGCTGGGCGTGCTGGGCGTGATCGGCCCCACCCGCATGGCCTACGAGCGCGTGATCCCGATGGTCCAGGCCACCGCCGACCTGCTCGGCGCGGCCTTGAATCCCGCCCCGCCGGCCCCATAAGCCCTCCGAGCCCGGCCTGACGCGGGCAACCAGGGACCCCCGATGCACAACCAAGACCTCCCCCCGGGCGCCGATCCGGCGTCCGCCGACCTGGCCGCGGCCGAGGCCGGTGAAACCCTCGCCGCCGAACTCGACCAGCTGCGCGCCGCCCTCGTCGCGGTCCGCGAGGAAGCCCTGCGCGAGCGCGCCGACCTCGACAACCAGCGCAAGCGCCTGGCCCGGGACGTCGACCAGGCCCGCCGTTTCGCCAACGAGCGCCTGCTCTCGGACCTCATCCCCGTGTTCGACAGCCTCGATGCCGGCCTCTCCGCCGCCGCGGGCCAGGACGGCCCGCTGCGCGAAGGCCTCGAAGCCACCCGGCGCCAGCTGCTCAAGGTCGCCGGCGATCACGGCCTGTCGGCCCTGGACCCGCAGGGCGAGGCCTTCGACCCGGCCTGGCACCAGGCCGTGAGCCAGATGCCCGCCGGCGAGGCCGCCCCCGGCACGGTGCTGCAGGTGTTCCAGAAGGGCTACGTGCTCAATGAACGCCTGCTGCGCCCGGCCCTGGTGGTCGTCGCCGCCGATTGATCCGGGGGCTTGAAGCCCCGCGCGCCACCCCCAATTTCAGCCACAGACGCGGCCGCCCCGGCCGCCCACAGACTCAGGATCCAAGGGAGCACACCATGGGCAAGATCATCGGCATCGACCTCGGCACGACCAACAGCTGCGTGTCCGTGATGGAAGGCGGCGTGGCCAAGGTCATCGAGAACTCCGAGGGCGACCGCACCACGCCCTCCATCGTCGCCTTCACCAAGGACGGCGAGGTGATCGTCGGTGCCTCGGCCAAGCGCCAGGCCGTGACCAACCCCAAGAACACCTTCTACGCCGTCAAGCGCCTGATCGGCCGCAAGTTCACCGACGCCGAGGTCAAGAAGGACCTCGACCTGGTGCCGTACTCGATCGTCGCCCACGACAACGGCGACGCCTGGGTGGCCACCAGCGACGGCAAGAAGATGGCCGCGCAGGAAATCTCCGCGCGCGTGCTCGAGAAGATGAAGAAGACCGCCGAAGCCTACCTGGGCGAGACGGTCACCGAGGCCGTGATCACCGTGCCGGCCTACTTCAACGACAGCCAGCGCCAGGCGACCAAGGACGCGGGCCGCATCGCCGGCCTCGAGGTCAAGCGCATCATCAACGAGCCGACCGCGGCCGCGCTGGCCTATGGCCTGGACAAGAAGGGCGGCGACCGCAAGATCGCCGTCTACGACCTGGGCGGCGGCACCTTCGACGTCTCGATCATCGAGATCGCCGAGATCGACGGCGAGAAGCAGTTCGAGGTGCTGGCCACCAACGGCGACACCTTCCTGGGCGGCGAGGACTTCGACAAGCGCGTCATCGACTACCTCGTCGAGGAATTCAACAAGGAGCAGGGCATCGACCTGCGCAAGGACCCGCTGGCCCTGCAGCGCCTGAAGGACGCCGCCGAGCGCGCCAAGATCGAGCTCT
>JAYRTA010000250.1:0-3795 GCA_041919875.1 Arenimonas sp. | reverse complement strand
GAGGCCGGGGCGGCTGGCGCCAGGGCCTGGCCGGGGGCGGCGGTGCGGACCTCGACCCGGGCCGGGCGGGCGGCCGGCGACCCGCCCCCGCCGCCGGCAGCGACGGCATGCGTCGCGGCCGGGGCCGGCGCGGAGGCCACCGGTTGGGGCGCCGGGCCACGCGGGCGGGCGTCGGCCGGGCTGTAGGTGCTGACCACCTTGCAACTGGCCCCGGCCACCTTCTTGCCGGTGTAGTTGGGGATGCCGTCGGCGCCCACGCAGCGGTAGAGCGTGCCCGCGCCGGCCGGGAGGGCGGCGATCAGCAGGCTGGCCAGCAGCAGCGGGCGGACGGCGGTCATGGCGCGTTGTTTACTCCCTGCCCGGCCGCTTGCCAAGGCTCCGCCGGGGAAACGGGGCCGGCGGCGGCCCCCGGCCGGCGTGGGGAGCGGGCTAGAATGCCGGCCCGCTCCGGAACGGATTAACCGCCGCCATGCCCGGGACAGCCCCCGCCAAAGGCAAGCTTTTCATCAAGACCCACGGCTGCCAGATGAACGAGTACGACTCGTCCAGGATGGCCGACCTGCTCGCCGCCGAACACGGCCTGGAGCTGACCCAGGACGAGGAAGAGGCCGACGTCATCCTGGTCAACACCTGCTCGATCCGGGAAAAGGCCCAGGAAAAGGTCTTCTCCCAGCTCGGCCGCTGGAAGCACCTGAAGAAGGACAAGCCGGTGCTGATCGGGGTCGGCGGCTGCGTGGCCAGCCAGGAGGGCGAGGCCATCATCAAGCGTGCCCCCTACGTGGACCTGGTGTTCGGCCCGCAGACCCTGCACCGCCTGCCCGGCATGATCGAGGCGCGGCGCGAAAGCGGCCGGCCGCAGGTGGACGTGAGCTTTCCCGAGATCGAGAAGTTCGACCGGATGCCCGAGCCGCGCGCCGAGGGCCCGGCCGCGTTCGTGTCGATCATCGAGGGCTGCAGCAAGTACTGCTCGTTCTGCGTGGTGCCCTACACCCGCGGCGAGGAGGTCTCGCGGCCCTTCGACGACGTCCTGCTCGAATGCGCCCAGCTCGCCGCCCAGGGCGTGCGCGAGATCCACCTGCTGGGCCAGAACGTCAATGCCTACCGCGGCGCCACGGCCGACGGCGACGAGGCCGACCTGGCCCTGCTGATCCGCGCCATCGCCGCCATCGGGGGCATCGGCCGCATCCGCTACACCACGTCGCACCCGGTCGAGTTCACCGATGCCCTGATCGAGGCGCACCGCGACGTGCCGCAACTGGCCGCCTTCCTGCACCTGCCGGTGCAATCGGGCAGCGACCGCATCCTGGCGGCCATGAAGCGCGGCCACACGGCACTGGAATACAAGGCCAAGATCCGCCGCCTGCGCGAGGCGCGGCCGGACATCACGATCAGCTCCGACTTCATCGTCGGCTTCCCCGGCGAAACCGAGCGCGATTTCGAGGCGACGATGAAGCTGATCGGGGACATCGGCTTCGACCAGAGCTTCTCCTTCGCCTACTCGCGCCGCCCGGGCACGCCGGCCGCCAACCTGCACGACGAGGTGCCGGCGGACGTGGCGAATGACCGCCTGCAGCGACTGCAGGCGGCCATCAACGCCAACGCCCGCGGCTATGCCGAGGCGATGGTGGGCACGGTCCAGCGCGTGCTGGTCGAGGGCCCCAGCGCCAAGGACCCGGGTGAACTGACAGGCAAGACGGAGAACATGCGCAACGTGAACTTCCCGGGCGGCCGGCGCCTCGTCGGCCAGTTCGTGGACGTGCGCATCACCGAGGCCCGCACCAACTCCCTGCGCGGCGAAGTCGTGCTGCCGGCGGGTGGGTGAAGTAGATGTTTGGCCACGGATCAACGCGGATGGGCGCGGATGGAGCCAAGCGCCAACGGAAAATGGTTCGGGGCGCCGTTGCGCCCGGGGCAGCGCTTTTCCCGAGGATGTGCGCCGGCCCCAATTCGGGTTTGCTGCATCGGCGTTCATCCGCGCAAGTCCGTGGCACAAGAATAGTCCCCTTCCACCCGGCGACCCGATGACCAAGCAGACGACACACAGGGATTTCGTGCTGGAACCGCAGGACGTGGAGCGGCTGGCGAACCTGGCCGGGCCCTTCGACGAGCACCTGCGGCAGATCGAGCTGCGGCTGGGCGTGCAGATCGCCAACCGCGGGCACGTGTTCCGCGTCAGCGGCGAGGCGAAGGCCGCCGAGGCCGCCGAGAGGCTGCTGCACCGCCTCTACGGCGAAGCGGCCGGCGAAATGCTCGATCCGCGCAAGATCCACCTGCACCTGGGCGAAGCGCACCTGGCCGACGTCGCCGAGGCCGGGTTCGCGCCGCAGGAAGTCGCCATCAAGGTCAAGCGCGGCACCGTGCGCGGCCGCGGGCCGAACCAGCAGAAGTACCTGCACGCCATCGCCACCCACGACATCAACTTCGGGATCGGCCCGGCCGGCACCGGCAAGACCTTCCTGGCGGTGGCCATGGCGGTCGAGGCGCTCAACGAAAGCCGCGTGCAGCGCCTGCTGCTGGTGCGGCCCGCGGTGGAGGCCGGCGAGAAGCTCGGCTTCCTGCCCGGCGACCTGAGCCAGAAGGTCGACCCCTACCTGCGCCCCCTCTACGACGCCCTGTACGAGATGCTGGGCGTGGAGAAGGTGGCCAAGCTGCTCGAGCGCAACGTCATCGAGGTCGCGCCGCTGGCCTACATGCGCGGGCGCACGCTCAACGACGCCTTCGTCATCCTCGACGAGGCCCAGAACACCAGCATCGAGCAGATGAAGATGTTCCTCACCCGCATCGGTTTCGGTTCGACGGCCGTGATCACCGGCGACCTCAGCCAGATCGACCTGCCCAAGCACCAGAAGTCGGGCCTGCGCGACGCCATCGACGTGCTAAAGGGCGTGGACGGCATCCATTTCACTTTCTTCGAGGCCCGCGACGTGGTTCGCCACCCGCTGGTGGCGCGCATCGTGCGGGCATACGATGCCCGCGACGGCAGGGAGTCGCAGGAATGACCCGGGGACCGGTGCAGCTCGACGTCGGCATCAGCTACGGCCTGCCCCGCAAGGGCCTGCCGGCGGCCGCCAGTTTCCGCAAATGGGCCGCCGCCGCGGCGCATGGCCGGATCCGCAAGGCCGACCTGGCCATCCGCCTGGTGGACGAGAAGGAAGGCCGCGCGCTCAACCGCCACTACCGCGGCAAGGACTACGCCACCAATGTGCTGAGCTTCCCCGCCGAACTGCCCGAGGGCGTCGGCCTGCCGCTGCTGGGCGACCTGGTGATCTGCGCGCCGGTGGTGGCGCGTGAGGCCGCGGCGCAGGGCAAGCCCCTGGCCGCGCACTATGCCCACCTCACGGTGCACGGCGTGCTGCACCTGCTCGGGCTGGACCATGAGGACGAGCGCGAGGCCGAGGCCATGGAACAGATCGAGCGCGACGTGATGGCGGTGCTGGGATTCCCGGACCCGTACTGACCCCGCGCCGCGCTCAGGCCTGCTGCGGCAGGCCGCCGGGAGCGAGCGGCAAGGCCGGCGCCGTCGCCAGGCCGATCGCGCGCGGTGCGCGCCCCAGCAGCAGCGGCAAGGCATTGGTGCCGGGCACGTTGTCCCGGCGCAGCAATTCCCAGTGCCCGAACGAATACGGCGTCAGGTGCAGCAGGTCGCAGGCGTGGCTGCCCAGGCGCGCGAGCCAGCCCGGGATGCGCAGCACACGGGCCGGCGGCGCGCCGGAGAGCGCCCGCAGGTGCGCCAGGTAGTCCTGCAGGGTCGGCTCGTCCTCGCCTCCCAGGTTGAATTCGGCCAGGGTGGTGCCC
>JAYRTA010000249.1:0-3799 GCA_041919875.1 Arenimonas sp. | reverse complement strand
CGATGGCCTGCAGGCCCGCCACGCCCGCGCCGACCACCAGCACCTTCGACGGCCGGATGGTGCCGGCGGCGGTGGTGAGCATCGGGAAATAGCGCGGCGCCAGCTGGGCCGCGATCAGCACCGCCTTGTAGCCGGCCATGCCGGCCTGCGAACTGAGCACGTCCATGGCCTGGGCGCGCGTGGTGCGCGGCAGGCGCTCGAGTGGGAAGGCGCTGGCCCGGGCCTGGAGCAGGGCCTCGACCCGCGCCGGATCGGCATGCGGCGCCAGCAGGCCGATCACCACGGCGCCGGGCTTGAGCCGGGCCAGGCGGGCATTGGCGGGCGGCTGCACGCACACCAGCACGTCGGCCTGGGCGAGGGCGGCGTCGGCATCATCGGTGAACTCGGCGCCGGCATAGGCGGCGTCGGGGAAGGAGGCGGGTACGCCGGCGCCGCGCTCGAGCAGCACCCGGGCGCCGAGCGCGAGCAGCTTCTTGCAGGTTTCGGGCGTCAGCGCCGCCCGGCGCTCGCCGGGCGCGGACTCGCGGACGAAGACGATGCAGGCCGCCATGCAGGCCACTCCCGGGTGTGGATGCCGGCGATGCTACCGCAGCCGCCCGCCGGGCGGCAGGGCCTCAGTGCGACTCTTCCTTGAGCTTGCCCATCACACGATGCAGGACCTGGTCGAACACGCCTTCCTGTTCGCGCACCAGCAGGTTGCCTTCCAGCTTCATCGCGGCCAGTTCCTCGACCGAGGCCACCAGCACGCGCACGCCGCGGCGGTTGACGAACATCAGGCGCGAGGAGATCGGGCTGATCCAGGACAGCTTGACCGGATGGTGCTTGCCATCCTCGCCGGCGACGTGGATCCAGGTGCCGATCTTGAGCTCGCGCAGCAGCTCGGCATCCTCGGGATTGAACTTGAGGTCGGTCTTGCCGCCGATGATCTCCAGCCGTGGCTTGAGGTCGGCCAGGGCCGCCGTGACCGAGGCGGCCGAGCGGCGCTCGGGCAACGGCACCACTTTTTCTTCCACCGGCGGCGCGATGGCGGCCGGGGCGGGCACTTCGCGCTCGGGGTGTTCGAGGCTTTCGGCGATGGCGCGGATCGCGTCCTGCGCCGCCTCGCCGATGATGCCCGAGCTCGCCAGCACGTGTTCCAGCGGCTCGCGCAGCGGCTGCAGGGCCGGCCCGGGCGGGCGCGCCGGCTCGCCATCACGCGGCAGCAGGCCCAACAGGCGGTCGGCCACGCCCAGCGCCGATTGCCAGGAGCTGCTGTCCGGGCCTTCGCGCAGGGCGATCATGGACAGGTGGTGGGTCCAGGTGCGCGAGAGGAAATCCTGCATGGCCGGCGTCAGGCGCAGGCCGGCGGTGCGGCGCTCCAGTTCCTTCGAGGCGAGGTCGCGGGCCTGCTCGAGCCGCTCCTGGCCGCGCTGGGCCTCGGCGGCGCGGCGCTCGGCCAGTTCGACCCGGCGGCGGTGCTGCTCGAGGAAGGCGCGCAGTTCCTGCTCGAGGGTCTCGAAGATGGCCAGGTCTTCGTTGAACTCGGCGACCAGCCGGTCCACCGTGCCCTCGGCCTTCTGCAGCAGCTCGCGCTCCTGCGGGCCGTCGCCGCGGTTGCCCTCGACGGCTTCGGCCAGGGAATTGAGCAGGCGGCGCGCCGGGTGCGTCTTGTACATGAACAGCCGGCGGTCCATCACCGCCGCCTTCACGAACGGCACCACCAGGCGGGAAATCAGCTGGCGCGCCCCGTGTTCGAAATCGCGCTCCTCGAACATCACGTCGAACAGCATGCCCACCAGGTCGACCGCATCCTCGTCCTCGGGACCGATCGCGACCTGTTCGGGCGGCAGGCCGATCCGGCTGGCGCTGCGAAGCAGTTCGTTCTTGAGCAGCAGCGACAGCGAGGCGTCCGGGCGGTCGAGCGCCTCGTTGACGGCCTCGGGCACGTTCGACTGCATCAGCGACAGCACCGAGAGCATTTCCTGCGCCACCATCGGCCGCTGGTCGGCGGAGCGGCCCAGGGTGTGGCCGATGTAGCCCGCGCCCTTGCCCTCGGCGCCCGGCGCGGCACCGCCGCGCTCGGGGCGCAGGGCGCGCAGCGCATGCACGAGGGCGTCGAACATGGCCCGGTCTTCGGGCATGGGCGGGCCACCGTAGTAGCCCGGCCCCGCCGCCGGTGCGCCCGCGGCCGGGTCGCCGAAACCCGCGGCCGGGGCCTGCCCGCCGTAGCCGGCCGGGGCGTCCTGGCGCGGCTGCGGCCGCGGCGCGGGCAGGTTCACCGGGTTGAAGCCGGCCATGGCCAGGCGCCGGTTGAGCTCGGTCAGCAGGTCGCGCAGGTCGTGGATCAGTTCGCGCTCGTAGTACTTGGCCAGCACCATGCGCACGTCGGGCGGCATGTCCACGTCGCGCTGCGCCTCGGCCAGGGCCACGGCCATCTGGTGGGCGCTGAGCGGGTTGAGCTCCTTGTCCAGCTCGGTCACGCCGAGCATGGCGCAGAGCCGGCCGGTCAGTTCATCCAGCTGGGCGCCGTGGGCGCGCATCACCGCTTCGGCGGTCATGTTCGCGGCCAGCTGCTGCTCGAGCTCGCTGGTGTCGAGCAGGCTCAGCTCGGTCGGCGGCGGCGCGCCGGGCTCGGGCGCGGCGCGGCGCTCGAAGCGCTCGAAGCCCTTGTCGAGGTGCTCGCGGAAGCCGCGCTCGATCGGCGCCCGCGAGGTCCGCAGCGCGCGCATCGCGTGCAGGTAGGGCGAGGCGGTGGCGCTGGAGTCCTTCTTGGCCAGGTCGAACAGCCAGTCGTCGGCGCGCGCGAACACCCGCGCCAGCACGGCCTGCAGGTGGTCGGTGCTGCGCAGCCGGAGGCCCGCCAGGGCTTCACGCCGGGCGGCGTTGGCCTGCAAGGGGGGCGTCGGCGGAGGAATCTGGCTCATGGGCTATGCACGTCCGGGGGGTTTACGCGCCATGGCGGAAGTCTGGCCCATCTTGCCACGACCGACCGTGACCGGGTTCCCAGAAATGGGCCGCCCCGGGGCGGTGCTACCCTGCGCGGCCATGGACGCCCTGACCTTCCTCCGCCAGCGCCGCTCGGTGCCCTCCCGCCAGCTCGGGCCGCCCGGCCCCGACGAGACCCAGCTCCAGGCCATCCTGGCCGAGGCCCTGCGCGTGCCCGACCACGGCAAGCTGGCGCCCTGGCGCTTCCTGCTGGTGCGCGGCGCGGCCCGGCAGGCCCTGGGCGAACTGCTCGCCGCCCGCCTGCTGGAGCGGGATCCGCAGGCCGCCCCGGCCGCCGTGGAGAAGGAGCGCACGCGCTTCGACCATGCCCCGGTGATCGTGACCGTGGTCGCCTGCCGCGTGCCGGGCCACAAGGTTCCCGAACAGGAGCAGTTGCTGTCCGGCGGCGCCGTCTGCTTCGCCCTGCTGCAGGCGGCCCAGGCCCTGGGCTTCGGCGGGCAGTGGCTGACCGGCTGGGCCGCCTACGATCCGGTGGTCGCCGCCCGGCTCGGGCTGGGCCCGAACGAAGGCGTGCTGGGCTTCATCCACCTCGGCAGCCCGCGCGAGGCCGCGCCCGAACGCCAGCGGCCGGCCCTGGCCGACAAGCTGTCGGAATGGCATCCGTGAGTCGCGCCTACCTGGTCGACGCCAGCCTGTACGTGTTCCGGGCCTGGCATTCGATGCCGCCGGAGTTCGAGGACCACGAAGGCTGGCCGGTCAACGCGGTCCACGGCTTTGCGCGCTTCGTGCTCGAGCTGATCGAACGCGAGCGGCCGGCGCGCCTGGCGATCGCCTTCGACGAATCGCTGGAGTCGAACTTCCGCAATGCGCTCTA
>JAYRTA010000248.1:0-3821 GCA_041919875.1 Arenimonas sp. | reverse complement strand
CGCGGCCGCCGTAGACGCGCTTGGGGTTCTCGCCGCAGGCCATCTTGATCGAGTGCGGCGCGCCCGGGAACTTCATTTCCTGCACGCTCGTGCCCGGCACGTTGCGCAGCGTGACGCCGCGGCCGCCGATCAGGTTGGCCGACCCGGGCAGGATCATCATCGTGGTCACGCCGCCGGCCAGGGCGGCGCCGAAGCCCGGGTCCTGCGGCCAGACGCCGTGCTCGGCCCAGACCTGGGCGGTGACCGGCGAGGTCATTTCATTGCCGTCGCTGTGCGCGGTGGCGCCGGGCGCCGGGTAGACGCCCAGGTGCGAGTGCACGTCGATGATGCCGGGCGTGACCCACTTGCCGGTGGCGTCCACGACGGTGGCGCCGGCGGCATCCAGGCCGGGGCCGACGCCGGCGACCTTGCCGTCGCGCAGCAGCACGTCGGCGCCGTCCAGGCGCTGGCCGTCGCCGGTGAGCACGGTGGCGTTGCGCAGCAGCACCGGGCCGGCCGCGACCGGCCGGTAGGTGCTGGCGAAGGGCTCGTCGGCGGCCGGCGCGAGGGCCGGCAGCGCGAGCAGGGCGGCGGCCAGCAGGCCGGCCGGGAAGGCTGGTTTCATGGATATCTCCCCTGGGAACCCCTGCACCCTAGCCACATTGCCCGGGCCCTGCCAAGGCCGGGCCGTCACGGGTCCGGCAGGGGCCGTGCGACAATGGCGCCGCAACGCGGAAAAGAACAAAAACAAAAGGAAACCCATGAAAGACAAGAGCGAGATCGTCAACAACTGGCTGCCGCGCTACACCGGCGTGCCCCTGGATGGCTTCGGCGAGCACATCCTGCTGACCAACTTCGGCGGCTACCTCAATACCTTCGCCCGCCTCACCGGCGCCGAGGTGGTCGGCCTGGACCGGCCCATGCCCAGCGCCACCGCCGACGGCATCACCCTGATCAATTTCGGCATGGGCAGCGCCAACGCGGCCACCATGATGGACCTGCTCAGCGCCATCTCGCCCAAGGCGGTGCTGTTCCTGGGCAAGTGCGGCGGCCTCAAGCGCAAGAACCAGCTGGGCGACCTGATCCTGCCCATCGCCGCCATCCGCGGCGAAGGCACCAGCAACGACTACATGCCGCCGGAAGTGCCGGCGCTGCCGGCCTTCGCGCTCCAGCGCGCCGTGTCCACCATGATCCGCGACCTCGAGCACGACTACTGGACCGGCACGGTGTACACCACCAACCGCCGGGTCTGGGAGCACGACGAGGAGTTCAAGGATTACCTGCGCAAGCTGCGCTGCATGGCCATCGACATGGAGACGGCCACCGTGTTCGCGGCCGGCTTCGCCAACCGCATCCCCTCGGGTGCGCTGCTGCTGGTCTCGGACCAGCCGATGGTGCCCGAGGGCGTGAAGACCGAGGCCTCGGACCGCAAGGTCACCGAGCACTTCGTCGAGCGCCACATCCAGATCGGCATTGAGGCCCTGCGGCTGATCCGCCGGCACGGCAAGTCGGTCAAGCACCTGCGCTTCGACTGAGCGCGGGCGCGGCGGCGCCGGCCGGGCCGGCGGCGCCGGGGCTTACCAGTTGAAGACGAAGCCGACCACGTCCGGGCTGTCCTTGCCCTCGGAGAAGCGGACCGTGCATTCGACGATCTGCCTGGTTTCCGAGGTCAGGCCCGGCTCGATCACGATCGGGGCGGTGAGGAACTTCTCGCCATTGGGCGCGTCGCGCAGGCTGGCCGCCAGGGCCGCCAGGTCGAGCTCGTAAAGCTTGCCGCCCAGGCGGGATTCCGCCGCGGCCTTGCAGGCCTGGGCCGCCCGGTCGTTCGCGCCGCCCCCGCCCTCGCCTTCTCCGCTGCCGCAGGCCACCAGGGCCAGGCAGACCGGCACCACTGCGAGCAACTTGGACAAACCACCCACCACGGTCGGGGGGCGGCGCCCCGACCCCAAGGGGGTCCGCGGCCGGGCCGGCCCGCTGGGGCGCAAAGTTAGCGTAATTGCTCTAACGGCGCCATTAGGGCTTTACAGGCGCGGGGGGTCGGCATTCAGTAACGCGGCACCGAGGGGTCGATCCGGACCGACCAGGCGTCGATGCCGCCCTCGACGTTGTACAGGTCGTGGAAGCCCAGCCGGCGGAAGTGTTCGGCGGCCTGGCGGCTGGAGTTGCCGTGGTGGCAGAGGAAGGCCAGGGGCAGGTCCTTGGGCAGGGCCTCGAGCCGCTCGCGGGTGCTCTCGTCCAGCACCTCGTGGGCATGCGGGAAGGGCGCCAGGGCGCGGGCGTGGGCCGGGCGCACGTCCACCACGTCCACGGTGCCGGCGATGACGTGGTCGTGCAGCTGCTGCACGTCCATGGACTTCACCGGCGGCGGCGCGTTCGGATTGTGGATGGACAGGCCGGCGCCGCGGGCGTCCTCGACCCAGTCCACCCGCAGGCCGCGGGCGCGCGGCACGCTGGCCAGGTCCAGGTGCACGCGGATGCCCTGGCTCTCGGCCACCACTTCCTGGCC
This sequence comes from Arenimonas sp., assembly GCA_041919875.1. Lineage (GTDB taxonomy): Bacteria > Pseudomonadota > Gammaproteobacteria > Xanthomonadales > Xanthomonadaceae > Arenimonas. Next base: position 1,336 of record JAYRTA010000248.1, on the reverse strand, counting down.
CGCCGCCGGGCGCAGTTCGAAGCGGGCGTTGAAGCGCGGGTCCACCGACAGGTGCAGGGCCATGCCGTCCTCGGCATTGTCGAGCGCGTTGCGGATGGCCTCGGCGGCGCGTTCGCTGATCTCGATCGCCGGCGGCGTGCGGTCCGGCGCCGGCAGGCCCAGGGCCTCGTGCAGTTCGCCGCTGTTGAGCATCTGCTCGATGATGTCGCTGCCGCCGAGCAGCTCGCCGCCGACGTACAGCTGCGGGATGGTCGGCCACTGGCCGTAGACCTTGATGCCTTCGCGCAGCTCCGGGTCCATCAGCACGTCGACGTGGGCGAAGCCCGGCGCCAGCGTGTTGAGGATGCCGGCCGCCTTGGCCGAGAAGCCGCACTGCGGCGCGTCCGGCCGCCCCTTCATGAACAGCACCACGCGGTGCGAGGCGAGCAGGGATTCGATGCGCGTGCGGGTCTCGGGCGACAGGCTCATGGTTTACTCCAGAAAAGTCCCGGCCATTGTACGCCCCCGAAAAACCGGGTCGACGGAACAGCGACGAAACGGGGTCAGGTGCCATGTCTTCCTGCCCGCCGGGCAGGAGAAGAATTGAACCTGGACCCGTTTTCCGGACCCCGTTCTTTCGAGAAGGCTAGGGGCGCGAGAGCAGGTGCCGGGCGACGGGGAGGGCCAGGGCGGTCCAGTCGGCGTAGGCGCGGGCCGAAGGGTGCAGGCCGTCGGCGGCGATGCGCTCGGGCTGGTCGCCGGGCGAGCGCGAGGCCGGCGTGATGTCCACGAAGGCCACGCCGCGGCGCGCGCACTCGGCCGCGGCGGCGGCGTTGTAGGCGTCGAGTTCGGCGGCGATGCGCGCGGTATCCCGGCCGCTGGCCTGGCCGAAGGGAGTGACGCCCCAGTCCGGGATCGACAGCACCAGCACCCGCCCGTCGCGGCCGCCGGCCAGGCCGATGGCGCGTTCGAGCAGGGCCGCGAACTCCCGCGCGTACCCGTCGACCGGCCGCCCGCGGTACTGGTTGTTCACCCCGATCAGCAGGCTGACGAAGCCCTGCGTTCCCAGCGGTTCGGCCGCGTCCATCGCCGCGGAGAGTTCGTCGGTGGTCCAGCCGGTGGTGGCGATGATGCGCGGATCGGCCACCGGCACGCCGCGCGCGCGCAGGGCCGCGGCCAGCTGCACCGGCCAGCGTTCCTGCGCCTCGACGCCCTCGCCGATCGTGTAGGAATCCCCCAGGGCCAGGTAGGCCACCGGCGGGTCGCCGCCGGCCACCGCCGCCAGCGATAGCGCCAGCTCAGGCCACATGGCGCGCGGCGCGGGCGGCATGGCGACCGAGCACGCGGTCGATGCGCG
>JAYRTA010000247.1:0-3830 GCA_041919875.1 Arenimonas sp. | reverse complement strand
ATCAGTGCGGTGGCGATCTCGGTGGCGGCGACCTGCAGCGGCTCGCGGCCGCCCAGCGCGGTGCGGATGGCCTCGACGATGCCGGCCGCCGGGAACTGCATGTCCGGCAGGCGGGTGAACGGGCCCGGCATCGCCTGGTAGTCGTTGATCACCACCTCGGTGCGGTCGGCGCGGATCTTCGACAGCGCCCAGTAGTCGTTCACCACCACCATGTCGCAGCCCAGCACCAGGTCGGCTTCGCCGGCGGCGATGCGCACGGCGTGGATGTCGGCCGGCGACTTCGCGATGCGCACGTGCGTGGTCACCGCGCCGCCCTTCTGGGCCAGGCCGGTCTGGTCGAGCACGCTGGCGCCCTTGTGCTCCAGGTGCGCGGCCATGCCCAGCAGGGCGCCGATGGTCACCACGCCGGTGCCGCCGACGCCGGTGATCAGGATGTTCCAGGGCTGGTCGAGGCCGCTGCGGAACTCCGGCATAGGCAGGTTCGCCAGCCGGTCGGTGTTGCCCACGCCCTTGCGCTTGCGCAGCCCGCCGCCCTTGATGGTGACGAAGCTCGGGCAGAAGCCCTTCACGCAGCTGAAGTCCTTGTTGCAGTTGCTCTGGTCGATCTCGCGCTTGCGGCCGTACTCGGTTTCCTTGGGCAGCACGCTGACGCAGTTCGACTTCACGCCGCAGTCGCCGCAGCCCTCGCACACCAGCGAATTGATCGCCACGCGCTTGGCCGGGTCGACCATCTTGCCGCGCTTGCGGCGGCGGCGCTTCTCGGCCGCGCAGGTCTGGTCGTAGATGATGACGGTGGTGCCCGGGACCTCGCGCAGGCGCTTCTGCTGCGCGTCGAGCTCGCTGCGGTCGTAGAACTCCACGCCCTCGGGGAAGATCGACCTGTCGCTCCACTTCTCGATGTCGTCGCTCAGCACGACGATGGTCTGCACGCCCTCGCTGCGCACCTGGTGGGCGATGTCGGGCACGGTCAGCGTGCCGTCCACCGGCTGGCCGCCGGTCATGGCCACCGCGTCGTTGTAGAGGATCTTGTAGGTGATGTTCACCTTGGCGGCGATCGACTGGCGGATGGCCAGCGAGCCGGAGTGGAAGTAGGTGCCGTCGCCCAGGTTCTGGAAGACGTGCTTTTCCTCGGTGAACGGCGCCTGGCCGCTCCAGGTGACGCCTTCGCCGCCCATGTGCGTGAACGTATCGGTCTTCCGATCCATCCACGTCACCATGTAGTGGCAGCCGATGCCGCCCAGCGCGCGCGAGCCTTCCGGCACCACGGTCGAGGTGTTGTGCGGGCAGCCCGAGCAGTAGTGCGGCACGCGCGGGAAATTGGCGCGCGGCGCGGCCAGTTCCTTCTCCTTGGCGGCGATCCACTGCAGGCGGCTGTCCATCTGCTCGCTGCGGAAGAAGCGCTGCACGCGCGAAGCGATCACGCGGGCGATGCGCGCCGGGGTCAGCTCGTTGGTGCTGGGCAGCACCCAGTTCTCGAGCTCGTCGTACTTGCCAACGATGCTGGGGCGGTGCTCCCAGTTGTACATGTACTCCTTCATCTGCCGCTCGACGAAGCTGCGCTTCTCCTCGACGACGATGATGTCCTCCAGCCCGCGCGCGAACTCGCGGATGCCCAGCGGCTCCAGCGGCCAGGTCATGCCGACCTTGTAGACGCGGATGCCGATGTCCTCGGCCACCTTGCGGTCGATGCCCAGGTATTCCAGCGCCTGCAGCACGTCCAGGTAGCTCTTGCCGGTGGTGACGATGCCCAGGCGCGCCTTCGGCGAATCCACCACCACCTTGTCGATGTGGTTGGCGCGCGCGAAGGCCTGCGCCGCCTTCACCGCGTACTGGTGCAGGCGCATTTCCTGGTCCAGCGGCGGGTCGGGCCAGCGGATGTTGAGCCCGCCCGGCGGCAGCTCGAAGTCGCCCGGCAGGATGATGTCGAGCTGGTGCGGATTGACGTTCACCGACGCCGACGACTCCACCGTCTCCGCGATCGTCTTGAAGCCGATCCAGCGGCCCGTGTAGCGGCTCATCGCCCAGCCCAGCAGGCCCATGTCGAGGATGTCCTGCACGCCGGCCGGGTTGAGCACCGGCATCATCGCGCTCTCGAACTCGCCCTCGCTGCCGTGCGGCAGGGTGGACGAGCGGCAGGCATGGTCGTCGGCCGCCAGCGCCAGCACGCCGCCCAGGGCCGAGGTGCCGGCCGCGTTGCCGTGCTTGAACACGTCGCCGCAGCGGTCCACGCCCGGGCCCTTGCCGTACCACATCGAAAACACGCCGTCGTACTTCGCGCCCGGGAACAGGTTGGTCTGCTGCGAGCCCCAGACCATGGTCGCGCCCAGGTCCTCGTTCAGGCCCGGGGTGAACTCGATGGCGCTGGCCTTGAGGTGCTTGCGCGCCTTCCACAGCTCCAGGTCGAAGCCGCCCAGGGGCGAGCCGCGGTAGCCGGAGATGAAGCCGGCGGTGTTGGCGCCGGCGGCGCGGTCGCGCATCTGCTGCATCAGCGGCAGGCGCACCAGGGCCTGCACGCCGGACAGGTAGATGCGGCCTTCCTCGCGCGTGTACTTGTGCTCGAGGGTGTAGTCGCGGTCGACGACGACCGGGGGGAGGCTGGCGGGGGCGGACATGGCGGGCTTCCGGGGCTGGAGCAAAGACTCGGAATTATACGGGCCCCGCCCGCCGGCCCGCCCGGCGCCCCGTGAACGGCCGCGGAAACGGCCCGTTGCCCGGCCTGCCCGGCGTCGCCGAGGGCGGCCCGGTCACCCGATCCTGGCCCCTGCCCTCAGCCTGGAAGCAGCCGCCACGCCAGCCAGGCCGGCACGCCCAGGTAGTAGGCGATCCGCGCCAGCGCGGCCGCGGCCCGATGCACGCCGGCCGCCTGCGCCGGCGACGCCACCCGCGCCACGGCGCCCGCGAGCTCCACGGCCAGCCTCAGCACCGCCGCCACCAGCGCCATCCCCAGCATCCACGACAGCCACCACAGGCCCAGCCCGTGCCACCAGGCCGCCCAGCCATGCAGGGCCACTTCGCCGAAGGGGCCACCGAAGGCGATCACCTGGTGCAGGCGGAAGGCCACCGCGGCCGGCAGCAGCGGGAACAGGCCGAACTTGAGCCAGGGCCGGTCCAGCCAGCGCGCACGGGTGCCCGTCCGCCGCTGGGCCCGGCGTGCGGCGCGGGCGGCGTGCGCGCCCTCCAGCCGCGCTGGCGCGCCCGCCGCGGCCAGGGCGGCCAGCAGCGCCACCGGGTCGGCGCCGGCCAGCGCCACGGGCAATCGCCGCCCCGAGGCCAGGCCCAGCACCACGCCCTCGTCCGGCAGCGGCAGCCGCCAGGGCGTGAGCGTGGTGATCGAGGCCAGCGGCACGTCGGTGAGTTCGCGGCGGGTCTGCAGGTGCAGCGCCTCGCCCGCGATCCACCAGCGCGCCCCGAACCACGCGCGCAACACGATCAATGCCAGTCCGGGCAACAGCACACCGGCCGCGAAGGCCTGCAACTGGTGCAGGGCCTGCACCTGCAGGCCGGTGCGCAGCAGCATGTCGGCCAGCAGCCAGGCCAGCGTGGCGGCCATCACCGCCTGCAGCGCCGCGCCCGCGAGGCGCCAGCCCGGCGTGAGCAGGACCACGCGCTGTTCGCCCCCGGGCCGGCGCCGCCGCGCCAGCGCGCGCAGGCCCGCCCACGCGGCCCAGGCCGCCAGCGCCAGCGCCGCCGCGCGCCCCACCCAGTCGCCCCAGCGCACGACCAGGCTGGGCGGCGGATCCACGGCCGCCAGGTGTGCGGTCAGCACCGCCTGGTCGCCCAGGCCGGTTTGCGCCAGCACCTCGCCGCTGGGGTCGATGATCGCGCTCCGG
>JAYRTA010000246.1:0-3832 GCA_041919875.1 Arenimonas sp. | reverse complement strand
TGCCCTACATCTCGGGGGCGCGCGACGAATCTCACCCGGCCACGGACCGAGAACCCCCCGAGTCCCGTCGACGCACCCCGGGAATACTGCCCGCAAGAAGGCAGACGAGGGGCCCCATGTCACTGGGGCCTGTGAATCGATTGCGGCCCGCCACTCCAGGCCTTGTATCTCTTGGGCGGTGGCCCCAGACAGGGGGTTCGACGAGGGAAGAGAGCAGGGTTATGGATCCGAAGGTATTTCACGCCACCACCATCCTTTCCGTCCGGCGCGAGGGGAGGGTGGTCGTTGCGGGGGACGGGCAGGTCACGCTCGGCCACACCGTGATGAAATCCAATGCCCGCAAGGTCCGGCGGCTGGGCGAGGGCAAGGTCCTGGCCGGGTTCGCCGGCGCCGCGGCGGATGCCTTCACCCTGTTCGAACTGTTCGAGAACAAACTGGCCAAGCACGGCGGCCAACTCACCCGCGCCGCGGTCGAGATGGCCAAGGAATGGCGCACCGAACGCCGGTTCGGCAAGCTCGAGGCCCTGCTGGCCGTCGCCGACGCCCAGACCTCGCTGATCATCTCCGGCACCGGCGACGTGATCGAACCGGAGGACGGCGTCATCGCCATCGGCTCCGGCGGGCCGTATGCCCTGGCCGCGGCGCGTGCGCTGACGCAGCACAGCGCGCTCGACGCCCGCGCGATCGCCGAGGCGGCGCTCAACGTCGCCGGCGACATCTGCATCTACACCAACCGCAACCTCGTCATCGAGGAATTGTGATGAGCCAGCTCACCCCGCGCGAGATCGTCGGCGAACTCGACCGCTACATCATCGGCCAGGCCGCGGCCAAGCGGGCCGTGGCCATCGCGCTGCGCAACCGATGGCGCCGCATGCAGCTCGACCCTTCGCTGCGCGACGAGGTGATGCCCAAGAACATCCTGATGATCGGGCCCACCGGCGTCGGCAAGACCGAGATCGCCCGGCGCCTGGCGGCGCTGGCCAATGCGCCGTTCGTGAAGGTGGAGGCGACGCGGTTCACCGAGGTGGGGTATGTCGGCAAGGATGTCGAGCAGATCATCCGCGACCTGGCCGACGTGGCGGTGAAGATGTTCCGCGAACAGGCCAAGGCGCGCGTGCGCACCCAGGCCGAAGAGCGGGCGGAGGACCGGGTGCTCGAGGCGCTGCTGCCGCGCCGGCGCGGGCCCGGGTTCGCGATCGAGGTCAACGCCGATGGCGAGAACGAGACCCGCAACAAGCTGCGGCGCCAGTTGCGCGCGGGCGAGCTGGACGGGCGCGAGATCGAGCTGGAGCTGGCGCCGGCCGCGGCGGGCATCGAGCTGATGACCCCGCCGGGCATGGAGGAGATGGGCCAGCAGCTGCGGCAGATGTTCCAGAACCTCGGCGGCGGGCGGGCCCAGAAGCGCACGCTGGCGGTGCGCGAGGCGCTGCCGCTGCTGGTGGAGGAGGAGGCCGGCAAGCTCGTCAATGAAGAGGACGTGCGTACCCAGGCGCTGGCGGCCTGCGAGCAGAACGGCATCGTCTTCATCGACGAGATCGACAAGGTGGCGCGCCGCCCGGACAGCCTCGGCGGCGGCGACGTGAGCCGCGAAGGCGTGCAGCGCGACCTCCTGCCGCTGGTCGAGGGCAGCACGGTGAGCACCAAGTACGGCAGCATCAAGACCGACCACATCCTGTTCATCGCCTCGGGCGCCTTCCACCTGGCCAAGCCGAGCGACCTGATCCCCGAACTGCAGGGCCGCTTCCCGATCCGGGTGGAGTTGACGGCGCTGAGCCGCGAGGACTTCCGGCGCATCCTGACCGAGCCGCGCAACGCCCTGGTGCGCCAGTACATGGCCCTGCTGGCGACCGAGGGCGTGAGCATCGGCTTCGACGGGGACGCGATCGACCGGCTGGCCGAGATCGCCTTCCTGGTCAACGAGCGCCAGGAGAACATCGGCGCCCGCCGCCTGCACACGGTGCTGGAGAAGCTGCTGGAAAAGCTCAGCTTCGAGGCCCCCGACAAGGGCGGCCTGTCGCTGATGGTGGACCGGGCGATGGTGGACGAGCAGCTCGGCCACGCCGTCCAGGACCCCGACCTCAGCCGCTACATCCTCTGAAGCCCCCAAAGCCGTACCTGGTTGATTTTCATCCCGCGTGAGACGCAGTCTCAGCCCCGATGAAAATCAACCAGGTACGGCTTTCGGGTGTTTTCGGTCAGGTTTCGGGGGATGGGGGCGTCCAAGGGAGCAATCGGCCTGGAACGCCCATGAACCCCGCCCTGTCCATCCGCTTGACCCCGCCCGGGGCGCCCCTGCGCCCGCTTGAGCCTCCCGTGATGGTCGCCTCCCGCCTGGACATCGAAGCCGTGCTGCGCGAACACGGACCCATGCTTTCCCGCATCGCCGGCAGCTACGAGGCCGAACCGGCGCGTCGCGACGATCTGCTGCAGGAGATCAGCCTCGCCGTCTGGAAGGCCCTGCCGGCCTGGCGGGGCGATGCCTCGCTCAAGACCTTCTGCGCGCGCGTCGCCCACAACCGCGCCATCGACCACCTGGCGCGCGAGAAACGCGCCCGGGGCGACGAGCTGCAGGACGAGCACGCCGACACCGGCCCCAATCCGCTCGACCACGTCCAGGCGCACCAGCGCCGGCGCGACCTGCTGCGCGCCGTGCGCGCCTTGCCCCTGGGGCAGCGCCAGGTCGTCGTGCTCGCCCTGGAAGGCTTCGCCCAGCGCGAGATCGGCGAGGCCCTGGGCCTGGAGGAGAACACCGTGGCGCAACGCCTGAGCCGCGCGCGCCGGCAACTGCAGGCCTGGCTGGGAGAAGGCGCATGAGCGTCCAGGGACACGACTGGAACGGCCTGGCCGCGGAATGGCAGGCCCAGGACACCCCGCCGCTGGATTTCGACGCGCTGCGGCGCGAATCCCGGCGGCGCGGTTTCTGGCTGCGGCTGACCGTGGTGACGGAGGTGGTGCTCACGCTGCTGACCCTGGTCGCCTGCCTCGTGGTGGCCTTCCAGGACGCCGCGGAAGGCACGCCCCGCGCGGCCCTCGTGGGCCTCGCCGGCTTGCTGGCGGTCTACCAGGCGGCCATGGTCTGCCTGCGGCGCCGGCAGTGGTCGGCGGCGGGCGGGGAGGCCGATGCCTTGCTGGCGCTGGAAATCCGGCGCGCGCGCACGGTCATCCGCTACTGGCGCTGGGGCATGTGGACCTGCCTGGCGCTGTGGGTGGCGATCTACGCCTACTTCCTGGCGGGCCTCCTCGCCGACTGGCACCCGCGCATCCTGGCCGGCTGGATGGGCGCGCTGACGGTCAATATCGTGCTGATTCCACTGATGGGGGCCTATGGTGCCTGGCGAAGCCGGCAGGCCAGGCACCGGATCGCCCGCTTCCAGGCCCTTCGGGACCAGCTGCGCGGCCCCTAGAATGGCGGCATGAGCCCGTCCCGCCCCACCGACCTGATCCTGCACCAGGCCTCGCACGTGCTGGAGGTCGCCTTCGACGACGGCCTTCGCTTCCGGCTGCCCTGCGAATACCTGCGGGTCGAATCCCCCAGCGCCGAGGTCCAGGGCCACGGCCCCGGCCAAAAGGTGCTGGTGGCCGGCAAGCGCGACGTGAACATCACCGCGATCGAACCGGTCGGCCACTACGGCGTGCTGCTGCGCTTCGACGACGGGCACGCCACCGGCATCTACACCTGGTCCACCCTGCGCGAACTGGGCGAACAGCACGCCACCCGCTGGCCCGCCTACCTCGCCGCCCTCGACCACGCCGGCCTCACCCGCTGACCCCCGCAAAGCCGTACCTGGTTGATTTTCATCCTGCCTGAGACGCCGTCTCAGGCAGGATGAAA
>JAYRTA010000245.1:0-3852 GCA_041919875.1 Arenimonas sp. | reverse complement strand
ATTTCGGGCGCGGGCGGCGGCGGCCGCCAGAACAGGTCGCTGCCGGCCCGCACCAGGCCCACGATCACCAACAGGCTGCTGGCCAGGATCGCCCCCCACACCCAGGCCACGTCGGCGGCGGGCACCGCCTGCAGCAGGGCCAGCTTGCCCACGAAGCCCGACAGCGGCGGCAGTCCCGCCACCGAGACCGCGGCCACCAGGAACATCAGCGCCGCCATGCGCCGCAGCGCCGGCGACACCAGGGGATGCGCCGGGTCGCGCAGCTCGTCGCCGCGCCCGCGCCGCACCAGGTCGGCGATCATGAACAGGGCCGCGACCACGAAGCTGCTGTGCACCAGGTAGTACAGGCCGGCGCCGATGGCCGCCTCCGAGCGCAGCGAGAATGCAATGAACAGCGTGGCCGCCGACACCACCACCAGGTAGGCCGACAGCACCCGCAGCCGCGCCGCCGCCAGCACGCCCAGCGCGCCCACGGCCAGCGTCGCCAGCGCGCCCCAGGCCAGCCAGTCCTGGCCGTAACCCGCCAGCGGGCCGGCCGGTTCGCCCAGCAGCAGGCTGCCGACGCGCAGGGTGGCGTAGATGCCCACCTTGGTCATGATCACGAACAGCGCCGCCACCGCCGCCGGTGCGCGCGCATAGGCCTCGGGCAGCCACAGGTACAGCGGCAGCAGCGCGGCCTTGGAACAGAACACCACCAGCAGCAGGCCCAGGGCCACCTTGGCCATCGGCAGGTCGGCTGCAGGCAGCGCGGCGATGCGCGCCGACAGTTCGGCCAGGTTGAGGGTGCCGAACACGCCGTAGACCAGGCCCAGCGCGAACAGGAACAGGGTGGAGGCGGCGATGTTGAAGGCCACGTAGTGCAGGCCCGCGCGCATGCGCACGCCGCGGCCGCCGCTGAGCAGCAGGCCGTAGGAGGCGATCAGCATCACCTCGAAGAACACGAACAGGTTGAAGATGTCGCCGGTGAGGAAGGCGCCGTTGAGGCCCACCAGCTGGAACTGGAACAGGGCGTGGAAATGCGGCGCGCGCCGGTCCCAGCCGGCGCAGGCGTGCAGCAGACAGGCGGCGGCCAGCACCCCGGTGGTGAGCACCAGCAGCGCCGACAGCCGGTCGGCCATCAGCACGATGCCCAGGCGGCTGGGCCAGTCGCCCAGCAGGTAGGCGACCACGCCGCCTTCGCGCGCCAGGCCCAGCAGCGCGACGGCCGCCACCAGCGTCGCCGCCATCGACAGCCAAGCCACCACCCGCTGCGGCGCCATGCCCAGGCGCCGGTGCTCGGCGAACAGGCACAGGGCGCCGCCCACCAGCGGCAGCAGGATCGGCAGGATCGGCAGGTGGTTCATTCGCCGCCCTCCGCCGGTTCATGGCCGTCCACGTGGTCGCTGCGGTTGTCGGCGCGGCTGCGCACGGCCAGCACGATGGTGACCGCGGTCATCGCGAAGGCGATCACGATCGCGGTCAGCACCAGGGCCTGCGGCAGCGGGTCGGTGTAGGCGGCGGCGCTGGCCACGACGCCCTCGCGCAGCACCGGCGGCTTGCCCGGTACCAGGCGGCCGCTGGAGAAGATCAGCAGGTTGGCCGCGTACGAGAGCAGGGTCAGGCCCAGGATCAGGTCGAAGCTGCGGGCGCGCAGCATCAGGTAGACGCCGCAGGCCACCAGCAGGGCGATCGCGGCGGACATCGCCAGTTCCATCATTCCACCTCCGCGGTGCGCGGCGAGCGGCGCGCCGGGTCGAGTTCGCCCTGCTGCGCGCGCAGGCGGCGCGAGGGCTTGAGCGTGCCCATCATCGACAGGATCAGCATCGTCCCGCCGAACACCACCAGGTACACGCCCAGGTCGAAGGCGGCGGCGCTGGCCAGCGGGATCGTGCCCAGCAGCGGCAGCTCCAGGTCGTAGTGGCCGCTGCTGAGGAAGGGCAGGCCGGCCAGCATCGGCACCAGGCCAGTGAGGGCGGCGATCGCCAGGCCCACGCCGATCAGGCGGATGTAGTCGAAGCCGAAGCGCGATTCCACCGAAGCCGCGCCCTGGATCACGTACTGGATCAGCAGCGGCACGGCCAGGGTGAGGCCGGCGATGAAGCCGCCGCCGGGCGCGTTGTGGCCGCGCAGGAACAGGAAGATCGACACCACCAGGGTGAGCGGGAACATGACCTGCGCCAGGTCGGCGGGCACCGGCAGCTTGACCGGGGAGCCCGGCAGGACCGCCTCGGGGGCCAGGCGGGCGCGCCGCAGCATGGCGTGGACCACCAGGGCGGCGATGCCGAACACGGTGATTTCGCCGAAGGTGTCGAAGCCGCGGAAGTCGACCAGGATCACGTTCACCACGTTCGCGCCCCAGGCCTCGGGCAGCGAGCGCGCCAGCAGTTCGTCGGCGATGCCCACGGGCGGCCGCGTCATCATCGCGTAGGCCAGCGCGCCGGTGCCCAGGCCGGCCAGCGCGGCGATGGCGCCATCGCGCAGCACGCGTGCGCCCGATCGCTCCGGCGGCGACTGCCAAGGCAGGTAGTGCATGCCCAGCAGCAGCAGCGACAGCGTCACCATTTCCACCAGCAGCTGGGTCAGGGCCAGGTCCGGCGCCGACAGCGTGACGAAGATCAGGCTCACCGCCAGGCCGGCGCCGCCGATCACGATCACCGCGATCAGGCGGTTGCGGTAGTGCACCAGGGTCATCAGGGTCGAGCCCACGAGCAGCAGCCACAGCACCCATTCCAGCCGGCCCATGGCCTGGCCAGCCGTGAACGCGGGCCAGTGCGCGTCGCCGCTGGCCAGGGATGCCAGCCAGGGCGCCGCGCCGGCCACCACCGCCACCAGCACCAGGGCCATCAGGCTGCGCTGCAGGCTGCCGTTGGCGAGGGCGCGGGTGAAGCGCTGGGCGACGCGGAAGGTCCAGTCGATGTTGAGGCGGAAGATCCGGTGGCCGGTGGCCTTCACCACCACCGCGTGCAGGTCGAACAGCCGGCGCAGGCCGAAGTACAGCGCGATGCCCGCCGCCACGCCGGCGGCGCTCATCGCCAGCGGCAGGTTGAAGCCGTGCCAAAGCGCCAGGCTGTATTCGGGTACGTTCGCGCCCAGCACACCGCGCGCGGCGATCTCGAGCGCGGTGCCCACGGTCGGCCCCGGCGCGATGCCCACGGCCAGGCAGGCCAGGGCCAGCAGGCCCACCGGCACGCGCATGAAGCGCGGCGGCTCGTGCACCTCGCGGTCCACGCCGCGCGGGCCCTCGCCGAAGAAGGTGTCGTGCACGAAGCGCAAGCTGTAGGCCATGCCGAAGGCGCCGAACAGCAGGGCCGCGGCCGGAACGCCCCAGCGCAGCGCGTCGTGGCCCTCGATCGCCAGCGCCTCGGCGAAGAACATTTCCTTCGAGAGGAAGCCATTGAGCAGCGGGATGCCGGCCATCGCCAGGCTGGCCATCACCGCCAGCACGCCCGTCACCGGCAGCAGCCGGCGCAGGCCGCCGAGCCGGCGCATGTCGCGCGTACCGGTCTCGTGGTCGATGATGCCCGCGGCCATGAACAGCGAGGCCTTGAAGGTGGCGTGGTTGATGATGTGGAACAGCGCCGCCACCACCGCCATCGGCGTGGACAGGCCCAGCAGCAGGGTGATCAGGCCCAGGTGCGAAATGGTGGAATAGGCGAGCAGGCCCTTGAGGTCATGCTGGAAGATCGCGTTCCAGCTGCCGACCAGCAGCGTCGCCGCGCCGACCAGGCTCACCGTGTACAGGAACAGGTCGCTGCCCGACAGCGCCGGGTGCAGGCGCGCGAGCAGGAAGACGCCGGCCTTCACCATCGTCGCCGAATGCAGGTAGGCCGAGACCGGCGTCGGCGCCGCCATCGCCTGCGGCAGCCAGAAATG
>JAYRTA010000244.1:0-3858 GCA_041919875.1 Arenimonas sp. | reverse complement strand
GGCCAGGATGATTCCCTTGCGCGCCATCTCAGGCCTCCGTGCCGATGCGTTCGAGCCGGTAGCTGCCGTCGAGCACGCGCGCGACCCAGCCCGGGTTGTCCAGGTACCAGTCCACCGTCGCCGCCAGGCCCTGTTCGAAGCCCACCGAAGGCGACCAGCCCAGCTCGCGCTGCAGCTTCGAGGCGTCGATGGCGTAGCGGCGGTCGTGGCCGGGGCGGTCCTTGACGAAGGTGATCTGGGATTCGCGCGGCAGGCCGTCGGCGCGCGGGCGGCGGGCATCTAGCAGGGCGCAGATCGCCTTGACCACCTCGATGTTGCGGCGCTCGGCATCCCCGCCGACGTTGTAGGTTTCGCCCACGCGCCCGGCCGCGAGCACGCGCCGGATCGCCGCCACGTGGTCATGCACGTACAGCCAGTCGCGCACGTTGCGGCCATCGCCGTAGACCGGCAGCGGCTCGCCGGCGAGGGCCTTGAGGATGACCAGCGGGATGAGCTTCTCCGGGAACTGGAACGGCCCGTAGTTGTTCGAGCAGTTCGTAGTCAGCACCGGCAAGCCGTAGGTGTGGTGGAAGGCGCGCACGAGGTGGTCGGAGGCGGCCTTGGACGCCGAGTAGGGCGAATTGGGCGCGTAGGGCGTGGCCTCGGTGAAGCGCCCCTCGTCGCCAAGCGAACCGTAGACCTCGTCCGTGGACACGTGCAGGAAGCGGAAGCCGTCGCGGGCCTCGCCCTCGAGCGACTTCCAGTAGTCGCGCGCGCACTCCAGCAGGCCCAGGGTGCCGACGACATTGGTCTGGATGAAGGCCGCCGGGCCGTCGATGCTGCGGTCGACGTGGCTTTCGGCGGCGAAGTTGAGCACCGCCTGCGGCCGGTGCTCGGCCAGGAGGCGCGCGACCAGGGCGCGATCGCCGATGTCGCCCTGCACGAAGGCGTGGCCGGGGTGCCCGTCGAGCCGGGCCAGGGTGTCGCGGTTGCCCGCGTAGGTCAGCGCATCGAGCGTGACCACGCGCACGCCCGACGCCACGGCGTCGAGCACGAAATTGCCGCCGATGAAACCGGCGCCGCCGGTGACCAGCCAGGTCGTCATTGAGGCTCCGCTGCTGCCGTTGGGGGAAAGGACGGTGCGCCGCGCGGGATCAAAATGGGATGTCGTCGTCCGGGAACGGATCGTCGTTGCGCTGGGCGGGGGGTGCGCTGGGGCGATTGCCGCCACCACCGCCGCCACCTTCGCGGCCGCTCCAACCGCCGCCGCCACCGCCACCCCGGGCCGGTCGCTCGCCGCCGCCCGAACGCGCCGGACGCTCGCCGCCCTCGCCGCCGCCGCCGCCGAGCATCTGCATCTCGTCGGCCACGATGTCGGTGAAGTAGCGCTCCTGGCCGTCCTGGCCGGTGAACTTGTCGTAGCGGATCGAGCCCTCGATGTAGACCTGGCGGCCCTTCTTGAGGTACTCGCCGGCGATCTCGCCGAGCTTGCCGAACAGCTTCACGCGGTGCCACTCGGTGCGTTCCTGCTGGTTGCCGTCGCGGTCCTTGCGCACGCTGGTGGTGGCCAGGCTGAGCGTGGTGACGGCCATGCCGCCCTGCGTGTACTTCACCTCGGGGTCGTTGCCCAGGTTGCCGACCAGGATGACTTTGTTGATGCCGCGCGCCATGGCGTTCCTGCCTCGATGGGTATGTTCGGGTCCGGGGCATTATGCCAGCCGCGCCCGCCCCCGCGCCGGGGGGAGGATCGCCCGCCGCGGTGTCGGTGTTCGGCGCCCTGCTGACGGGTCCGGCCCGGGCCAAGGGCCTATAATCGCGCCATGCCCGACGCCCACCCCGCCCCCGCCCTGCCCGGCATCGCCGAGATCCAGGGCCTCGCCGCCGCCGACATGGCCGCGGTCAACGACCTCATCCGCCGGCGCCTGGCCTCGGACGTGGCCCTGGTGAACCAGATCTCCGAACACATCGTCGCCGCCGGCGGCAAACGCCTGCGGCCGATGCTGGTCAACCTGGCCGCGCGGGCCCTGGGCGGCGGCGGGCCGGCGGTGCACCAGCTGGCGGCGATCATCGAGTTCATCCATACCTCCACCCTGCTGCACGACGACGTGGTGGACGAATCGGACTTGCGCCGGGGCCGCCAGACCGCCAATGCGCTCTGGGGCAATGCACCGAGCGTGCTGGTCGGCGACTTCCTGTATTCCCGCAGCTTCCAGCTGATGGTCGAGCTCGACTCGATGCCGGTGATGCAGGTGCTGGCCGACACCACCAACCAGATCGCCGAAGGCGAGGTGCTGCAGCTCCTGCACGTGCACAACCCGGATACCGACGAAGCCGCCTACCTGCGGGTGATCGAGCGCAAGACCGCGGTGCTGTTCGCCGCCGCCACGCGCCTGGGCGCGCGCCTGGCCGGCGCCGACGCCGGGGTGCAGCAGCGCCTGCACGACTACGGGCTCAACCTGGGCCTGGCCTTCCAGATCGCCGACGACGTGCTCGACTACACCGCCGATGCCGCCGCCCTGGGCAAGAACCTGGGCGACGACCTGGCCGAGGGCAAGGCCACCCTGCCCCTGATCCACGCCATGGCGCACAGTCCCGAGGCCCTGCGCCAGCGCCTGCGCGCCATCGTCGAGGCCGGCGAAGCCGCGGCCATGCCCGAGGTGCTGGCGGCGATCGGCGCCACCGGCGGCATCGGCTACAGCGAAGGCCGTGCCCGGCACTACGCGGCGCTGGCCGAGCAGGCGCTGGACGGCCTGCCGCCCGGCGAGTGGCTCGACGCGCTGCGCGGCCTGGCCCGCTACGCCGTGGCGCGCGCGCACTGAGGCCGGGCGGGATGTTCCGTCTCGCCGTGCTGGCCTCCGGACGCGGCAGCAACCTGGCGGCCCTGCTGCGGGCCCTCGAACAGGGACGGATCCACGCGACGATGGCGGGCGTGTTCTCCGACCGCCCGGCCTGCGGCGCGCTCGCGCTGGCCGCCGCGGCCGGGGTCCCGGCCCGGGGCCTGGCGCCGCGTGCCTTCGCCTCCCGCGAGGCCCACGACGAAGCCCTATTCAGCGAAGTGGCGGCGGTTCAGCCCGACCTCATCGTGTGTGCGGGATACCTGCGCATCATCAGCGCCGGCGTCCTGGCGCGTTTCGAGGGCCGAATGATCAACATCCATCCTTCCCTGCTGCCGCGCCATCCGGGCCTGGACACCCATGCCCGGGCCCTGGCCGCCGGCGACCGCGAACACGGCGCCAGCGTGCACGTCGTGACCCCCGAGCTCGATGCCGGGCCGGTGCTGGCCCAGGCGCGCATGCCGGTGCTCGCGGGCGATACGCCCGAGGTGCTCGCGGCCCGCCTGCTGCCGCGCGAACATGCCCTGCTGGTGGCCACCGTCGCCCTGGTGGCGACCGGCCGCCTGGATCCCGGCAGCGCGCGGTTCGAGGGACAGCCGCTGCGCGCGCCCCTGCGCCTGGGCGAAGACGAGCAACTGCACCGGGAGGCCGCATGACCCTTCGCACCCTCCTGGCCGGGCTGGCCCTCGCCGGCGGCCTCGCCGCCACCGACGCCCACGCGGCCACGCCGCCCTCGGCATTCTCGGCCGACTACGACGTGTTCCAGAACGAGCGCAAGGTCGGCACCGGCACCATCACCCTGCGCGACCTCGGCGGCGGGCGCTGGGAACTGCAGACGCGCAGCCAGGGCACCCAGGGCCTGGCCGCCGCGGCCGGCGTGCGGCGCGAGGAGCGGTCGGTGCTGGCCTGGAACGGCAGCGGCTTCGAGACCGTGGACTACCGCATGCAGCAGAAGGCCGCGTTCAGCAGCCGCGAGCATCGCGTGCAGGTGGATGCGGGCGCGCGCCGGATCACCAGCACCTACAAGGGCGAAGCGACCTCGCTG
>JAYRTA010000243.1:0-3859 GCA_041919875.1 Arenimonas sp. | reverse complement strand
CGACCTCGATCCCGGATTTCGGCATCGTCTGCAAGGGCGAGTGGAACGGCGCCAAGGTGCTGGGCGTCAAGCTCACCTTCGACAAGCGCTACATCACGCTGGCGCCGGTGGCCACCGTCATCGGCCTGGCCTTCCGCCTGCACGACCCGGACAAGCTGCTGGGCGATGAGTCCGACCGCGGCATCACCCTGGCGCTGATCCCGCGCGACACCCCGGGCCTGGAGGTCGGCCGCCGCCACTTCCCGCTCAACTGCGCCTTCCAGAACGGCCCGGTGCGCGGCCAGGAAGTCTTCCTGCCGCTGAGCCAGCTGATCGGCGGCGAGGACTACATCGGCCACGGGTGGCGCATGCTGGTGGAGTGCCTGAGCGTGGGCCGCGCCATCACCCTGCCGTCCACGTCCTCCGGCGCCTCCAAGCTGGCCGCGGTGGTGAGCGGCGCGTACGCGCGCATCCGCAAGCAGTTCGGCCTGTCCATCGGCCGCTTCGAGGGCGTCGAGGAAGCCCTGGCCCGCCTGGCCGGCCACGCCTATGCCTGCAGCGCGCTGTCGCAGTCCACCGCCGCCGCCGTCGATCGCGGCGAGAAGCCGGCCGTGCCCTCGGCCATCGCCAAGTACCACGCCACCGAACTGGCGCGTGAGGTCGCCAAGGACGCGATGGACATCCACGGCGGCAAGGGCGTCATCCTGGGCCCGATGAACTACCTGGGCCGCGGCTGGCAGGCGGCGCCGATCTCGATCACGGTCGAGGGCGCCAACATCATGACCCGCTCGCTGATGATCTTCGGCCAGGGCGCGATCCGCTGCCATCCCTGGGTGCTCAAGGAAATGCAGGCCGCCCAGCTGCCGGACAAGGCGCAGGCCCTGCGCGAGTTCGACGCCAACCTGTTCGGCCACATCGGCTTCGCGATCTCCAACGCGGTGCGCAGCTGGGTGCTGGGCCTGGTGGGTGCGCGCATCGGCAAGGCGCCGGGCGATGCCTACACGCGCCGCTATTACCGCCGCCTCAACCGTTACTCGGCCAACCTGGCCCTGGTGGCGGACACCTCGATGCTGCTGCTGGGCGGCAAGCTCAAGTTCAAGGAGAAGCTCTCGGGCCGCCTGGGCGACGTGCTGAGCCAGCTCTACATCGCCAGCGCCATGCTCAAGCGCTACGAGGACGAAGGCCGCCCGGCGGCCGAGCAGCCCCTGCTGGCCTGGGCTTTCCACGACGCCGCCTACAAGAGCGAGCGCGCGCTGTCGGGCGCCCTGCGCAACTTCCCGATCCGCCCGGTGGGCTGGCTGCTGTGGATGCTGGTGTTCCCCTGGGGCCGCCGCGCCCAGGAACCCAGCGACCGCCTGGGCCGCCGCGCCGCCGCCCTGCTGATGTCGCCCTCGGACGCGCGCGACCGCCTGGCCAAGGGCGTCTTCCTGACGCCCTGCGCCAACAACCCGGCCGGCCGCATCAACAGCTACCTGCCCAAGGTGATCCTGGCCGAGCCGGTCGAGCGCAAGTTCCTCAAGGCGCTCAAGAACAGCGATATCGAGGCCCTGGATTTCGCCTCGCAGCTGGCCGAGGGCGTGGCCGAGGGCTGGATCACCGCCGAGGAGAAGGCCCAGCTCGAGGAACTGCGCACGCTGACCTGGGATGCGATCAGCGTGGATGACTTCGACCCCGCCGACCTCGAGGCCGCCTCGCTGCATCGCGAATCCCGCGGCGCCCAGCACCGCGCCGCCTGACCCCGACCCCCGCAGGAGCGCCTTGAGGCGCGATGCCCCCGGCCTTTCGTGCCCGAAGGCGCTCCTGCGGCCCTACCCCGAGGCAAGGCCATGAGCGATACCCCGCTGCTGCGCATGTACCGGAAGTTCCTGCGCTGGCCCGGCGGCCGCTGGCTGTTCGGCCGCGCGGTCTGCTTCAAGGCCCCCTACTTCGGCACGATCTCCCCCCGCTTCGAGCGGCTGGAGGACGGGCGCTGCGAGGCGAGCATCCCGGACCGCCGCGGCGTGCACAACCACATCGGCACCGTGCACGCGATCGCGCTGTGCAATCTGGCCGAACTCTGCGCCGGCGTGATGACCGACGCCTCGCTGCCCAAGGACATGCGCTGGATCCCCAAGGGCATGACCGTGCAGTACCTGAAGAAAGCCAGCGGCCGCCAGCGCGGCGTGGCCACGCCGTCCATCCCCATCGTGAGCGCCGCCGCCGGCTACGAGCTGCCGGTGAACGTGGACGTGTTCGACCCGGCCGGCGAGCGCGTGTTCAACGCCGTCGTCACCATGTGGCTCAGTCCGAGGAAGTGATTCAGCCGTAGTGCACGGCGGCGGCGGCAAGCACCGCCGGCAGCGCCTGCACGTACAGGATCGAGCGCTTCACCGTGGCCGCGCCGAACACGCCGGCCACCACCACGCAGCCCAGGAAGAACAGGCACACGCCCCTGTCCCCCAACCACAGGCCCCAGGCCAGGCCGGCGGCGAGGAAGCCGTTGTACAGGCCCTGGTTCTTGGCCAGCGCTGCCGAGCGCTCGGCGAATTCGCGGTCCAGCCCGAACACCTTGCGGCCCAGCGGCCTGGTCCAGAAGAACATCTCCAGCACCAGGAAGCCCAGGTGCTGCAGGGCCACGAAGGCCACCAGCGCGATCGCAAGCACGGACATGGTCGATCCCCTCAGGCCAGCTGCGCGGCGTGGTGCCGCAGGTGGTCCTCGATGAAGCTGGCGATGAAATAGTAGCCGTGGTCGTAACCGGCGTGGCGGTGCAGCGCCAAGGCCTGGCCGGCTTCGGCGCAGGCCACTTCGAACCGGTCGGGCTGCAGCTGCAGGTCGAGGAATTTGTCGGCCAGGCCCTGGTCGATGCGGATCGGCCCGGCGAAGGGCCGGCGCCGCACCAGGTCGCAGGCGTCGTGTTCGGCCCACTGCCGGTGGTGTTCGCCCAGGTAGCGCGTGAAGGCCTTGCGGC
Organism: Arenimonas sp.; assembly: GCA_041919875.1. Classification (GTDB taxonomy): domain Bacteria; phylum Pseudomonadota; class Gammaproteobacteria; order Xanthomonadales; family Xanthomonadaceae; genus Arenimonas. The sequence continues at coordinate 930 of JAYRTA010000243.1, read as the reverse complement.
CCCAGGGCACCTGGCTGGGCGCGACGATCGGCGCGAAGGCCGACACGCTGCGGTACTGGTCGGGATGGCGCAGGGCCAGCGTGAGCGCGCCGTGCCCGCCCATGGAATGGCCGAAGATGCCGGCGCGGCCCCGGTCGGCCGGAAAATTCGCCGCCACCACCGCCGGCAGCTCCTGCACCACGTGCGTTTCCATGCGGAAACGCGCCGACCAGGGCGCCTGGGTGGCGTCGAGGTAGAAGCCCGCGCCTTCGCCGACCTCCCAGTCGCCGGTCGCACCCTCGAAGCCGGTGTCGCGCGGACTGGTGTCGGGGAACAGCAGCATCAGGCCCAGCTCCGCCGCCACGCGCTGGGCGCCGGCCTTGGTGGCGGCCGTCTCCTCGTTGCAGGTGAGGCCGGCCAGGAAGCTCAGCAGCGGCACCTTGCCGCGGGCCGCGGCCGGCGGCTGGTAAAGGCCGAAGCGCATCGGCCCGCCGCAGGCCGCCGACGCCATCCGGTAGTAGCCCATCACGCCGCCGAAGCAGGCGTGTTCGGACAGGACCTCCAGCGACATCAGTACACCACCACGCTGCGGATGGATTCGCCGCGGTGCATCAGGTCGAAGGCGTCGTTGATCCGCTCCAGCGGCATCGTGTGGGTGATCAGCGAATCGATGTCGATCTTGCCGTCCATGTACCAGTCCACGATCCTGGGCACGTCGGTGCGGCCGCGCGCGCCGCCGAAGGCGCTGCCGCGCCAGTTGCGGCCGGTGACCAGCTGGAAGGGCCGCGTGCTGATCTCGGCGCCGGCCGGGGCCACGCCGATGATGATGCTGGTGCCCCAGCCCTTGTGCGCGCATTCCAGGGCCTGGCGCATCACCTTGACGTTGCCGATGCACTCGAAGGTGTAGTCGGCGCCGCCCTTGGTCAGCGACACCAGGTAGGGCACGAGGTC
>JAYRTA010000242.1:0-3862 GCA_041919875.1 Arenimonas sp. | reverse complement strand
GAGCGTTCTCTACGTGCTGATCGCGATCGCCACCTGGCGGCTGTGGCGCGTGCCCGCCTCGCCGGCGCGCACGCGGGCGCTGCAGTTCCACGGCGTGCAGCTGGCGCTCAACGCCGCCTGGACGCCGGTGTTCTTCGGCCTGCAGGCCCTGGGCGCTGCGTTGGGCATCATCGTCGTGATGTGGCTGGCGATCCTGGCCACGATCGTCGCCGCCTGGCGCGTCGACCGGCCGGCCTCGGTGCTGCTGTGGCCCTACCTGGGCTGGGTGGGGTTCGCGAGCGTGCTCAACGCCTCGATCTGGTGGCTCAACCGCTGATGCCGTGCCGTCCGCCCCGGCTCAGCCGGTGCGCGGTCGCCACAGGTCCACGGCGAATTCCCGCTCGTAGGGCGGCACATTGCATTCGATGACGTCGCCGGGGGCGATCTTCAGCGTGACCCCGACGATGTCGGCGCGCACCGGCAGGCGGTGGCGCTGGCGGTCGACCAGCACGGCCGCGTGCACGCTGGCGGCCTTCTGCGTCGCCAGCCATTCGAACACGCGGAACAGCGAGTAGCCCTGGTAGAGCACGTCGTCCACCACGATCACGCGCCGGCCCATCACGTTGGCGCCCGGCGGGGCCTCGAGCGCGGTCTCCGGGTGCAGCAGCTCGAGGTTGTCGGCGTAGCGCTTGACCTTCAGGTCCAGGCGCGTGAGCTCGGCGCCGGGCGCGTGCACCTTCAGGCGCTCGAGCAGCCGGTCGGCCAGCGGCGCGCCGCGGCGCAGCACCCCCAGCAGCACCGTCGGCGTGCCATCGAGCAGGCCGGCGGCCTGGCGCGCCATGTCGTCCACCACGACCTGCAGATCGGCCTCGGCATACAGGCGGTAGCGGTCGTCGGCCATGGCGGGCTCCGGTGGACGGGCGCCCAGCCTAGCGCAGGCCGCGGGCCTCGCGCGCGGGCCGGCGGCGGCCTAGGATGCCGGTCATCGCATGCCGCCGGCGTGCCCCCGGGAGAAGACCATGCGTTCGATGCTGGCGATGCTGGCGATGCTGATGTGCCTGGCCGCGGCCGCCGCGACGGCGGCGATCAACCCGGCCAATTTCCAGTCGCCGGCCTCGGACCAGTTGCGCCTGCAGGAGGTCGCCCGCCTGGTGCATGAGTCGCGCGTGGGCGGCGAACTGGTGCGCCGCACGACGCTGGTGGGCCGCGTGGTGGAAGTGCGCCGCAGCAGCGGCGTGCAGGTGGGCGACACCGTGGTGATCGATTTCACGGTGAACGTGGACGCCCGCGACGCCGCCGCCCGCGAGCACGCGCAGCGCCAGGGCCAGATGCCCGGCCCGCAGTTCGTCGGCGAACCCGACCCGCCCGAAGCCGATGCCGAGGGCCGCTACTGGGCCAACCTGGCGCCGCTGGGCGGGCGCCTGGGCAACGTCAACCGGGCCACGGGCGCGGATGTGCAGATCGGCGACGTGGCGGCGACCGGCCCCGTGTTCGTGCCGGTCGGCGGCCAGTACGCCTTCATGGCGCCGATGGACTGACCGGATCCGTGCCGGCGCCGGCGCCGGCGCCGGTGGCGCGGCAGGCCAGGGGCTGCACGTAGCCCCCGAACTGGAAGCTGGCCAACTCGAGCTCGCGGTCGAACAGCAGGGCCAGGTCGCCCTGCCGCGGCGGGTCTTCCAGCGCCGGCGAGAACTGCGCCCCGCGCAGCACCACGACCAGATAGCGACCATCGCCCGAGACCTGTCCCTGGCCGTCCCAGCAGCCGGAATAGACGCAGGCGCTGATGTTGCCGGCATCGTCGAAGGCGATGTCCATCGGCGTGAACGTGCCTTCCGGCGCCGCCAGGCAGCGCCCTTGGCCGCAGCTGACCTCCAGGTCCGGATTGCGGCAGTGCCAGCCCTCGGCGGCGGCCGGGCCGGCGAGGAGGGCGAGCAGGACCAGTGGCGTGATCTTCATGGATGCAGCCTCGCCCGGCCCGCGCGGTGTTTCAAGCGCGCAACACGACGTCGGCGCCGGCGAGCACGCGGCCATTCACCTGGATGTCGATGCGGTGCACGCCCGGATGCAGGCGGCGGGTGGTGACCGGACGCAGCGAATGCCGCTTCTCCAGCGTCACCGTCTCGCCGGCGCCCAGCGCCAGCACCCATCCCTTGAACACCTTGGGCGAACGGCTGCCGTTGGCCTTGACGTGGTGCACGACGTAATCCACCGCCAGGCGCTGCGGCCGGGCGGCGGTCGAGCGCAGCGTGAGGCGCAGCCGCCATTCGCCGCCGATGGCCGCGCGCCGGGGCGAGACCGCCAGCGTGGCCTCGCCGCGGAAACCGGCCAGGCCCCAGGCCCGCAGCGTGCGCGCATGGCCCTGCTTGACCAGGCTCCGGCTGGCATGGCGCAGCAGGGCGCGCCGCGACGGCGAGGCCGAGGGCAGGTGGGTTTCCAGCCACTCGGCGACCTGGTCGGGGTGGTCCTTGGCGATGTCGTTGAGATGGTTGGCGACGCTGCGGCGCACGTACCCGCTGGGGTCGTCCATCAGCGCCCGCAGGATCGGCAGCGTCGGCCGCGGGTCGCGCACCAGCGCCTGCAGCCGCAGGCCCCAGGGCAGGCGCGGGCGCGTGCCTTCGCTGCACCAGCGGCGCACGTGCGGGCTGGGATCACGGGTCCAGGCGGTGAGCCGCGCGAGCGAGAGTTCGAAGTGTTCGATCAGGTAGGGCCGCACCGCGAACTCGCTGGTGAAGCGCTGGGTGAGCGCATGCAGGGCCTGCAGGCCGCGCTCGGGCGTGGCCAGGCCGCGGCGGGCGATGAATTCGCCGAGCGGCCAGCCGATCCAGCCGGCCAGGCCGGCCGCGCTGGTCTGGAAGCCGAGCGCGTCGTCGGTGGCGGCGGGGGCCAGCGCCGATTCGATGATGCCCGCGGCGCGGTCGAAGTCGCCGGGCAGGGTGGCCTCGAGGGCGTCGGCGACCTGCATCGCGCGCGCCTTCATTTCCAGCGCGTCCAGTCCACGCAGGGCGCGCGCCTCGAAGCCTGCGCGGTCGAAGCCGCGCCAGGCGCGGTGCAGGTGCTCGCCGCAGGCGCGCACGAGGGCGGGATCGATCAGGTTCTTGAACGGTTCGGGCATGGCGTCAGTCTGTCACGCCGGCGCATCGCCGCCGAGCGCGAGCACGGCCAGCAGCGACCACAGGCTGCGCACGTCGGTGTGGTTGTGCGCCAGCACGCGGCGCAGGTCGGTGGCGTCGCCGCCGGCCAGCCAGTCGCGCCAGGCGCGGGGCGCCTCGCTGCCGGGCAGGTCGTCCTCGCGCAGCACGCCCAGCACGCGGCGTTCGATCGTCGCCAGCCGGCAGTTCTCCCAGCGGCCGCGCCAGCGCCGGCGGGCGGGGTGGAGCAGGTCGAGGTGGGCCAGCGGGCTGATCGGGCAGGGCAGGCGGGCCAGGCGATAGCGGGCCTTGAGCAGGGGCGCGTCGTAGCTGCGGCCGTTGTAGCTGGCCAGCACGGTGTCGGGCGCGAGCCAGCGGGCGAAGGTCTCCAGCATCGGCGCCTCGGCCGCGAGCGTGGTGGTGAGCAACTGCCGCACGCGCAGCTGGCCGTCCACCACGTCGGCGGCGCCGATCATGAAGGCGCGCGTGCCGGTGCCGCCGGCGAGGCCGGTGGTTTCGGTGTCGAAGCACAGCACGCGCTCGCGTTCGAGGCGATCGAAGCCGCGGGCGAAGGCGGCGTCGAACGCCGGCGGCAGCGCGGGCAGGGCGTGGCGGGATTCGAGGTAGCGCAGGCCCGGGGCGATGTCGGTGCCGGGGAGGTGGCGGTCGGGTGGCCGCGGTGGCGCGCGCGGCAGGGGTGGCGCGCGCGGGGTGTCGGTGTCTTCGCGGGCCAGCCAGCGGGGCGGGGCGGAGCC
>JAYRTA010000241.1:0-3872 GCA_041919875.1 Arenimonas sp. | reverse complement strand
GCTCCCTGGCGCGTCCGCGGCAGATGGCGATGGCGCTTAGCAAGGAACTGACCGAGCACAGCCTGCCGGAGATCGGCGACGCCTTCGGGGGGCGCGACCACACCACGGTCATGCATGCCTGCAAGGTGATGCGCGAACTGCGCGAGGTCGACGGCAAGCTGCGCGAGGATTGGGACAAGCTGCTGCGAAAGCTCAGCGAATAAGCTGCGTGCACGGCCCGATGGGGACGGCCTGTGGACAAGCTGGGGATGGTTCCGGAGCCCGGAAATTGTCCACAGCTTCTCCCACCGGGACCCGGGTCCCGCCCACAGCCTTGACGGTCACGTAAATTCAAGCAAAAACATGGGGTTATGTGAGTTATCCGGCGATTTTGCCGACTCCACCGCCACCAGTTTTTGATTTATCCATCCTAGGAGCTTGGGGATCCGCATGCGTTTCAGCCTGACGCGAGAAGTCCTACTCAAACCCCTGCAGCAGGTCGTGAACGTGGTCGAACGCCGGCAAACCCTGCCCGTGCTCGCCAACCTGCTGGTCCACGTGGAAGGCAATCGCCTCTCCATGACCGGCACCGACCTTGAAGTCGAAATGGTCGCCCGCACCGACGTGGACGACGCCCAGCCGGGCGAGACCACCATTCCGGCGCGCAAGCTGTTCGAGATCGTGCGCGCCCTGCCCGACGGCAGCCGCGTCACCCTCAGCCAGGCCGGCGACAAGGTGACCGTGCAGGCCGGCCGCAGCCGCTTCACCCTGGCCACCCTGCCGGGCAAGGACTTCCCCTCGGTGGAGGACCTCGACCTGGTCGAACGCATCCGCGTTCCGGAAGCCGCGCTCAAGGAGCTGATCGAGCGCACCGCCTTCGCCATGGCCCAGCAGGACGTGCGTTACTACCTCAACGGCCTGCTGCTCGACCTGCGCGAATCCTCCCTGCGCTGCGTGGCCACCGACGGCCATCGCCTGGCGCTGTGCGAGGCGCCGCTGCCGGCCGGGGCCCAGACCCGCAAGCAGATCATCCTGCCGCGCAAGGGCGTGCTGGAGCTGCAGCGCCTGCTGGAAGGCGCCGAGCGCGAGGTCGAGCTGGAAGTGGGCCGCAACCACCTGCGCATGCGCCGCGAGGACGTGACCTTCACCTCCAAGCTCATCGACGGCCGCTTCCCCGACTACGACGCGGTCATCCCGATCGGTGCCGACAAGGAAGTGAAGGTGGACCGCGAGGTCCTGCGCGCGGCCCTGCAGCGCGCCGCGATCCTGTCCAACGAGAAGTACCGGGGCGTGAAGCTGGAGATCAGCCCGGGCCAGCTGCGCATCGTGGCGCACAACCCGGAACAGGAAGAAGCCCAGGAGGAAGTCGAGGCCGAAACCCGCGTGGACGGCCTGTCTATCGGCTTCAATGTCACCTACCTGCTGGATGCCCTGAGCGCGCTGCGCGAGGACATGGTGGTGCTCAACCTGCGCGACGCCAATTCCTCGGCCCTGGTGCGCGAGGCCAGCCACGAGCGCAGCCGGCACGTGGTGATGCCCCTGCGCCTGTGACCATCGCGCTGTGCCGTTTCCCGACCCGCCCGGCCCCGGCCGGGCGTCGTCGTTTTGATGGGGCGCGCGGCCGATGCGCCTGACCCGCCTGCAGGTCTCCGGTCTGCGCTGCCTCGTGGACGCCGAGTTCCGCCCTGCCCCGGGCCTGACCCTGGTGACCGGGGGCAACGGAGCCGGCAAGACCAGCCTGGTCGAGGCCGTGCACCTGCTCGGCTACGGCCGGTCCTTCCGCGGTCGGGTGCGGGACGGCCTGGTCCGGAGCGGACAGCCACATCTGGAGCTGTTTGCCGAATGGGTGGACGGCCGGGGCCGGACCCGCCGTGCCGGGCTGCGCCATGGCGGCCAGGACTGGGAGGCCCGCCTGGACGGTGCGCCGGCTCCCAGCCTGACCGAGCTGTGCGCGGAGTTCGCGGTGGTGACCTTCGAGCCCGGCAGCCACGAGCTGATCGCGGGCGGCGCCGAACATCGCCGGCGCTTCCTGGACTGGGCCCTGTTCCACGTGGAACCGGATTTCCTGCCGGTCTGGCGCCGCTACGCCCGGGCCCTGAAGCAGCGCAACGCCCTGCTCAAGCGCCAGCCTGCGCCCGCGGCCCTGGCGCCCTGGGACCAGGAGCTGGCCCAGTCCGGTGAGCTGCTCACGCGCCTGCGGGCGGACTACCTGGACCGGCTGGAGCCGGTGCTGGCCGACACGGCGGCCGAATTCCTGCCCGAACTGGGGGCCGCGGGCCTGCGCTTCCTGCCTGGCTGGCGTCGGGAGGAAACGTCCCTGGCCGACGCCCTGTTGCTGGCCCGGGACCGCGACCTGGCCCTGGGCTACACCAGCCCCGGGCCGCACCGGGCCGACTGGCGGGTGGACTACCTGGGCCTGCCGGGCCGGGAAGCCCTGTCGCGCGGCCAGGAAAAGCTGACCGCCCTGGCCTGCGTGCTGGCCCAGGCCCGGGCCTTCGCGGCCGACCGCGGCGAATGGCCCCTGGTCTGCCTCGACGACCTCGCCTCGGAGCTGGACCAGGCCCACCTGCGCCAGGCCCTGGGCGCGGTGCTGGGGTCGGGCGCGCAGGTGCTTCTGACCGCCACCGAAGCCCCCGCCCTGCTCCAGGGCGACCTGGCACCCGCGGCCCGGTTCCACGTGGAACACGGACGCCTGCAGGCGCTGTCCTCCGACTGATGCCGGTGCCGGCAGCCCCCGGGCCGGGCTATACTCGGGCACACATTATTTATAGGCGCGCCCCGGCCGCCCCGGCCCCGGGAACGCCCGCGTGGCCCCTCGCGAACCAGCCCAGCCAATGACCGACGCACCGACTCCGCAGACCCCCGGCAACAACACCTACGACTCGTCCAAGATCACCGTCCTGCGCGGCCTGGAGGCCGTCCGCAAGCGGCCCGGCATGTACATCGGCGACGTCCACGACGGCACCGGCCTGCACCACATGGTGTTCGAGGTCGTGGACAACGCCATCGACGAAGCCCTCGCCGGCCACTGCGACCACGTCATCGTCACCCTGCACGCCGACGGCTCCTGCTCGGTCAGCGACAACGGCCGCGGCATCCCGGTGGACATCCACAAGGAAGAGAACCGCTCGGCGGCCGAGGTGATCCTCACCGTGCTGCATGCGGGCGGCAAGTTCGACGACAACAGCTACAAGGTTTCCGGCGGCCTGCACGGCGTGGGCGTGTCGGTGGTGAACGCGCTCAGCAGCAAGCTCTGGCTGGACATCTGGCGCGATGGCCGCCACCACCAGCAGGAGTACGCGCTGGGCGAGCCGGTCTATCCGCTCAAGGACGTCGGCGCCTCGGCCAAGCGGGGCACCAGCCTGCGCTTCCTGCCGGCGACCGAGATCTTCACCGACGTCGAGTTCCACTACGACATCCTGGCCAAGCGCCTGCGCGAACTGAGCTTCCTCAACTCGGGCGTCAAGATCGAGCTGGTGGACGAGCGCGCCGAGGGCAAGCACGACATCTTCGAGTACGAAGGCGGAATCCGCAGCTTCGTGGAACACCTGGCGGCCCTGAAGACCCCGCTGCACCCGACGGTAATCTCAGCCTCGGGTGAGAAAGACGGCATCACCGTGGACATCGCGGTCCAATGGACCGACGCCTACCAGGAAACGATGTTCTGCTTCACCAACAACATCCCGCAGAAGGACGGCGGTACCCACCTGCAGGGCTTCCGCGGCGCCCTCACCCGCACGCTGACCAACTACATCGAGCAGAACGGCATCGCCAAGCAGGCCAAGATCACCCTCAGCGGCGACGACATGCGCGAAGGCATGATCGCCGTGCTGTCGGTGAAGGTGCCCGACCCGAGCTTCAGCTCGCAGACCAAGGAAAAGCTGGTCAGCTCC
>JAYRTA010000240.1:0-3900 GCA_041919875.1 Arenimonas sp. | reverse complement strand
CCCGATGCCCGGGTCGCCGAGGATCTTCCGGGTCTCCCAGACCATCTTCATTTCTTCCCGGGTGAAGCCGTTGTCCAGGAAGTCGTCGATGTGCGGGATCAGGTTGAAGGCGATCTGGACCGGGAACTTCACCGGCTCGTGCGGCTGGAAATTGAGCATGGCCGCCGTCTGCCGGCCCAGTTCCTCCATGCCGCTGCGGCCGGCACCGGACACCGACTGGTAGGTGGCGACGTTGATGCGCTCGATGCCGACGGCGCGGTGGATCGGCGCCAGCGCCACCAGCATCTGCATCGTCGAACAGTTGGGGTTGGCGATGATGCCGCGCGGGCGGTCATGCACCTTCTCCGGATTCACCTCGGCCACCACCAGCGGCACGTCATCGTCGTAGCGGAAGGCCGAGCTGTTGTCGATGACCACCGCGCCGGCGGCGGCGAACTTCGGCGCGTAGGCCTTGGACACGGCGCCGCCGGCCGAGAACAGGGCGATGTCCACGCCGGCCGGGTCGAAGCCGGCCAGGTCCTGCACCACCAGCTTGCGTCCGCGGAAGTCCACCTTGCCGCCGGCCGAGCGTTCGCTGGCGAGCAGGTGCAGGTCACCGACCGGGAAATCCCGCTCGGCCAGGATGGCCAGCATGGCCTCGCCGACCGCACCGGTGGCGCCGACGACGGCGATGTTGAAGGGCTTGCTCATGGTTTCTCGGGTTCCGGAAGAGGGTTTCTTGGCCGCGGATTGGCGCGGATAGGGCGAATCCAGGGGATCGAAGCACCCACGGGCGAAGCCTGGCGGCCGCCCATGGCGAAATCAGGGCCGTTTTCGGGCAATCGCCTTGTCCGCGGTCATCCGCGTCAATCCGTGGCCGATTCCGATCATGGGATGCGTGGCGAAACGGGTCCGACGTCGGCGCACTGGGCGCGGTGGCGCAGGGCGTGGTCCATCAGGACCAGGGCCAGCATGGCCTCGCAGATCGGCGGGGCGCGCAGCCCGACGCAGGGGTCGTGGCGGCCGGTGGTGACGACCTCGACCGGCTGGCCGGCGGTGTCCACGGTGGCGCCGGGCAGGCGCAGGCTGGAGGTCGGCTTGAAGGCCACCGAGACCTCGATCGCCTGGCCGCTGCTGATGCCGCCCAGGATGCCGCCGGCGTGGTTGCTGGCGAAGCCCGCGGGCGACATCAGGTCGCGGTGCTCGCTGCCCGCCTGGGTGACGCAGCCGAAGCCCGCGCCGATCTCCACGCCCTTGACCGCGTTGATGGACATCATCGCCGCCGCGATGTCGGCGTCGAGCTTGCCGTAGACCGGTTCGCCCCAGCCCGGCGGCACGCCCTGGGCCTGCACCTGCACGCGCGCGCCGGCGGAGTCGCCGGACTTGCGCAGCGCGTCCATGAAGGCCTCCAGCTCACCGACCATCGCCGCGTCGGGCCAGAAGAAGGCATTCCCCTCCACCACCGACCAGTCGAAGGCGCGCGGCACCAGGCCGGCCACCTGCGACACGCAGGCGCGCACCGTGACCCCGCGCATCGCCAGCCACTTCTTCGCGATCACCGCCGCGGCCACGCGCATCGTGGTCTCGCGCGCCGAGCTGCGGCCGCCGCCGCGCGGGTCGCGCACGCCGTACTTCTGCCAGTAGGTGTAGTCGGCATGGCCGGGGCGGAACTGCTGCGCGATGCCGGCGTAGTCCTTGCTGCGCGCATCGGTGTTGCGGATGAGCAGGCCGACCGGGGCGCCGGTGGTCCGGCCCTCGTACACGCCGCTGAGGATCTCGACCGCGTCGGCCTCGTGCCGCTGCGAGGTGTGCCGGGTCTTGCCGGTGGCCCGCCGCGCCAGGTCGTGGGCGAAGTCCTCCGGCGCGATGGCGATGCCGGGCGGCACGCCGTCGAGCACGCAGCCGATCGCCGGCCCGTGGCTTTCGCCGAAGGTGGTCAGGCGCAGCAGGCGGCCGAAGCTGTTGTCGCTCATCGCGGCCTCAGGCGCGCCGCGCGTCGGCCAGGGCCTTGATGGCCGCGTGATGCTCGACCAGGTCGGCCTTGTCGATCACGAAGATGCCCATCTGGCCGACCTTGAATTCGACCCAGTTGAAGGGCACGTCCGGCAGCAGGCGCACCAGGGCGCGCTCGCTTTCGCCGACCTCGCAGATGAGCACGCCGTCGTCGGACAGGTGCGCCGGCGCCTCGCGCAGGATCTCGAGCGCCAGGTCCAGGCCGTCGTCGCCGGCGCGCAGGCCCAGTTCGGGCTCGTGCCGGTACTCGGCCGGCAGCGCGTCGGTCTCGTCGTGGGTGACGTAGGGCGGATTGGTGACGATCAGGTCGTAGACCTCGCCGGCCAGGCCGCGGAACAGGTCGGACCGGAGCAGGCGGACATTGCCGGCATGCAGGCGGTCCACGTTTTCCTTCGCCAGGGCCAGCGCATCGTCGCTGATGTCCACGCAGTCCACCTGCCAGTGCGGGTGGTAGTGCGCGCTGGCGATGCCGATGCAGCCCGAGCCGGTGCACAGGTCGAGCGCCCGCGAGACCTCCCGGTCGCCCAGCCAGGGCTGGTAGCCGGCTTCGATCAGTTCGGCGATCGGCGACCGCGGCACGAGCGCGCGCGGGTCGGACTTGAAGCTCAGGCCCGCGAACCAGGCCTCGCCGGTCAGGTAGCAGGCCGGGATGCGTTCGTTGATGCGGCGGGTGAACAGCGCCAGCACGTCCTGCTTCTCTTCGGCCGTCAGCCGGGCCTGGCCGTAGGCCGGGCCCAGGTCGTGCGGCAGGTGCAGGGCGTGCAGGACCAGCTGGGTCGCTTCGTCCAGCGCATTGTCCATGCTGTGGCCGAAGCTCAGTCCGGCCGCATTGAAGCGGCTGGCGCCATAGCGGATGAAATCGATGATCGTGCCCAGTTCCGCCGGCATGCTGTCGCCTTTCGCGCGCGCTTTTTCCTTGGATGGCGCGAGTATAGCGGCGCCACGGCTATAATTCGCGGCCCCGATGCCTGGGAACGCCCCGTGTTCAATCGCCAGACCCTGCTCATCCTGCTGGCCGCGCTCGCCGCCGGCCTCGGCCTCTGGGCCGCCCAGGTCGCCTTCGGCCCGGGTCCGGTGCGCGGCGATGCCGGCGCACCCGCGGCGCCGGTCCTCGACCCGGCCAGCCTGGCCACGGTGCGCCTGTTCCCGCAGCCGCGCGCCCTGCCCGACTTCAGCCTGGACCAGTCCGACGGCACGCCGCTGACCCGCGATGAATTGACGGGCCGCTGGACCCTGGTCTTCCTCGGCTTCACCCATTGCCCCGACGTCTGCCCGACCACGCTGACGGAGCTGGCCGGCGCCCAGAAGGCCTGGGAAGCGCTGCCGGAGGCGGAGCGCCCGCGCGTCCTGTTCGTTTCGGTCGATCCCGAGCGCGACAGCGCGGCGCAGACGGGCGAGTACGCCCGCTACTTCCACCCCGCCACCTGGGCCGCGACCACCGGCGAACCGGCGCTGCAGGACTTCGCCAGCGCCCTGGGCCTGGTCTACATGAAGGTGCCCGTGGACGGCGGCGACTACACCATGGACCACAGCACCGCCGTGGTGCTGATCGACCCGCGCGGCCGGCAGGCCGGCCTGATCCGCCCGCCCCTGGTACCGGCCGACATCGCCGCCGACCTGGTCCGCCTCGTGGAGGCCTCGCGATGAGCCCCAAGGTCGCCCTGCAGTACCTGCTGCCGCATCGCATGCTGACCCGGCTCGCCTACGGCGTCGCGCGCATCCGCGCGGCCTGGTTCAAGGACTGGCTGATCGGCCTGGTGGTGCGCCGCTTCCGGGTGGACATGGCCGAAGCGGCCGACCCCGAGCCGCGCAACTACCCGCACTTCAATGCCTTCTTCACCCGCGAACTCCGGGCCGGCGCGCGTGCGGCCGATCCGGATCCGCGCACGCTGCTGATGCCGGCCGACG
>JAYRTA010000239.1:0-3902 GCA_041919875.1 Arenimonas sp. | reverse complement strand
ACCATGCAGGGGAAGTTGAACGGCGTGATGCCGGCCACCACGCCCAGCGGTGCGTACTCGCTCCAGGAATCGACCTCGCGCCCGACGTTCATCGAATGCTCGCCCTTGAGCAGGTGCGGCGCGCCGCAGGCGAACTCCACCACCTCCAGGCCCCGGGTCAGCTCGCCGCGGGCATCGGCCAGCACCTTGCCGTGTTCGGCGGTGATGGCGGCGGCGATCTCGTCGGCGTGGCGTTCGACCAGCTCCTTGAACCGGAACAGGATGCGTGCACGCTGCAGCGGCGGCGTGGCGGCCCAGGCGGGGAAGGCCGCCTGGGCGGCCGCGACGGCGGCCGAGACCTCGGCGCCGCCGCCCAGGGCCACGTGTGCCTGCACCGCGCCCGTGGCCGGATCGAAGACCTCGCCCCAGCGTCCGCTGCCGCCGACGTCGTCGCGGCCGTGGAGGAAGTGCGGGATTTGGCGAGGTGGGTGGGTCATGGCGGATCCTGGGCTTGCATGGCGGCTGGCGGGGCCCTCTGCCAGGCCCTCTCTCCGGGGGAGAGGGAGCCGTGCGGGCGGCTCCCTTGGCCCCTCTCGCCGGGGAGAGGGGTCGGGGAGAGGCCGCTTCAGCCCTTCAGTGCGGTGGCGGCCGGCACGTAGTCGTAGCCCAGGTCGCGGGCCACGGCTTCGTAGGTCACCTTGCCGGCGTGCACGTTCAGGCCGTTGAGCAGGTGGACGTCGTCGAGCATGGCCTGCTTGCCCTTGTCCGCCAGCTGCACCGCATAGGGCAGGGTGGCGTTGGTGAGCGCGAAGGTGGAGGTGCGCGCCACGCCGCCCGGCATGTTCGCCACGCAGTAATGGATGATGCCGTCCACTTCGTAGGTCGGGTTCTGGTGGGTGGTGGCCTTCGAGGTCTCGAAGCAGCCACCCTGGTCGATGGCCACGTCCACCAGCACCGAGCCCGGCTTCATCAGGCCCAGCTGCTTGCGCGAGACCAGCTTGGGCGCGGCCGCGCCCGGGATCAGCACCGCGCCGACCACCAGGTCCGACTGCGGCAGCAGCTCTTCGATGGCGTCGATGGTGGAGTAGAGCGTGGTGATCTTGTCGCCGTAGAGCTCGTCGAGGTACTTGAGGCGGTCGAGCGAGCGGTCGAGGATGGTGACGCGGGCGTTGAGGCCCATGGCCATGCGCGCGGCATTGATGCCGACCACGCCGCCGCCGATCACCAGCACCTCGGCCGGCTTCACGCCGGGGACGCCGCCCAGCAGCACGCCCGAGCCGCCCTGGGCCTTCTCCAGCGCGTGCGCGCCGGCCTGGATGGACATTCGGCCGGCGACTTCGCTCATCGGTGCCAGCAGCGGCAGGCCGCCCTTGCGGTCGGTCACGGTCTCGTAGGCGATGCAGGTGGCGCCCGAGGCCACCAGGGCCTTCGTCTGCTCCGGGTCCGGCGCCAGGTGCAGGTAGGTGTAGAGCAGCTGGCCCGGGCGCAGCATCGCGCATTCGACCGGCTGGGGCTCCTTCACCTTGATGATCATGTCGGCCCTGGCGAAGATCTCCGCCGCCGTGTCCACGATCGTCGCGCCGGCCTTCTCGTACATCTCGTTGCTCAGGCCGATGGCCTTGCCGCCGTCGCGCTGCACGATCACCTGGTGGCCGTGGCCGACCAGTTCGCGCGCGCCGGCCGGGGTGAGGCCGATGCGGTATTCGTGGTTCTTGATCTCTTTCGGGACGCCGATAAGCATGTTGCCCTCCCGGGGCGGAACGTCTGTTGTTTTCTGGGTCTGGCCGCCCGGTCAGGCGGTGGCGCGTATGGTAGCCGCCAGCCGCTCGAAAATCGTGTCGATGTGGTCCTTTTCCAGGATCAGGGGCGGCGACAGCGCCAGCACGTCGCCGGTGCAGCGCACCATCAGCGCGTGGTCGCTGAAGGCCCGGTGGAAGGCGTCGTAGCCGCGGGCGCCCACCGCCCCCGGCCGGGCCTCGAGCTCGACCGCGCCGACCAGGCCGAAATTCCGGATGTCCACCACGTGCGGCAGGCCCTTGAGCGAGTGGATGGCCTGCTCCCAGTACCCGCCCAGCTCGATGGCCTTCCGGAACAACCCTTCCTCGGCGTATGTATCGAGCGTGGCCAGGGCCGCGGCGCAGGCCAGGGGATGGCCGGAGTAGGTATAGCCGTGGAAAAGCTCGATGGCGCCTTCGGGCCCCTGCATGAAGGCGTCGTGGATGGCCCGGGAGGCGAACACCGCACCCATCGGCACCGCGCCGTTGGTCAGGCCCTTGGCGGTGGTGATCAGGTCCGGAGTCACCCCGAATCGCCGCGCCGCGAAACACTCGCCGACCCGGCCGAAGCCGGTGATGACCTCGTCGAAGATCAGGAGGATGCCGTGCCTGTCGCAGATCTCGCGCAGGCGCTGGAGGTAACCCTCCGGCGGCAGCACCACGCCGGCGCTGCCGGAGATCGGTTCGACGATGACGGCGGCGATCGTGCTGGCATCGTGCAGCTGCACCAGGCGCTCGAGGTCCTCGGCCAGTTCGACGCCGTGCGCGGGCAGGCCGCGGCTGAAGGCGTTGCGGCCCGGGTCGAGCGTATGCCGCAGGTGGTCGACGCCCGGCAGCATCGGCCCGAAGAATTTCCGGTTGTTGACCATGCCGCCGACGGCGATGCCGCCGAAGCCGACGCCGTGGTAGCCCTTCTCGCGGCCGATCAGGCGGGTGCGCTGGCCTTCGCCGCGCACGCGGTGGTAGGCGAGGGCGATCTTGAGCGCGGTGTCCACCGACTCCGAGCCGGAGTTGGTGAAGAAGACGTGCTTGAGCGGCTCCGGCGCCAGCGCCGCCAGCCGCTCGGCCAGGACGAAGGGCAGGGGATGGCCCATCTGGAAGGTGGGCGCGAAGTCCAGGGTCTCGGCCTGGGCCTTGATCGCCTCGACGATGCGGGGCCGGGCGTGGCCGGCATTGACGCACCACAGCCCCGCGGTCCCGTCGAGCACCTGGCGGCCGTCGACATCGGTGTAGTACATGCCCTCGGCCCGGGCCAGCAGGCGCGGGGTCTTGCGGAACTGGCGGTTGGCCGTGAACGGCATCCAGAAGGCGTCGGTCTGGTCCGGGCGATCGGTGGCGGGATGGCCGGTGTCAGCGCTCATGTCGGGGCTCGCAGGGGGACGCCGGCACGCTAGCACCGTTGAGAATAATTGACAATGTGATGCCATTGGGCCGTTTCATTGACCACCCAGGGGGTGGGTGTTAAATATCCGGCAACACATTTGAAGGAGTCGCCGTGGACATCGGGGTCCGGCTGCAGGCCGTGCGCAAGAGCAAGGGCTTGAGCCAGCGCGAGCTGGCCAAGCGCGTGGGCGTGACCAATTCGACCATCTCCCTGATCGAACAGAACAAGGTCAGCCCCTCGATCAGCTCGCTCAAGAAAGTGCTCGACGGCATTCCGATCTCGCTGGCCGATTTCTTCACCCTCGACCTGGCCGATACCGGGGACAGCCCCTTCTACCCGCGCGACGAACAGCCCGACGTGGGCAACAACGACATCCACTATTTCCTGGTCGGCCAGCACAAGCCCAATCGCCAGATGTGCATCCTGCGCGAGATCATGCCGCCGGGCAGCGATACCGGCGAGACCATGCTCAGCCACGACGGCGAAGAGGGCGGGGTGGTGGTCAAGGGGCAGGTCGAGGTGACCGTCGGCGACCAGGTGCGGGTGCTGGGGCCTGGCGAGGCCTACTACTTCGAGAGCCGGCAGCCACACCGGTTCCGCAATGTCGGCAGCGACGAGGCGATCCTCGTCAGCGCCAACACCCCGCCGACCTTCTGATCAACAGCGCCCTCTCCCCCGGCCCCTCTCCCGGAGGGAGAGGGGAGAAAGGCAGTAGCCCTCTCCCTCGGGGAGACGGGAGAAAAGCAGTAGCCCCTGACCCTCCG
>JAYRTA010000238.1:0-3926 GCA_041919875.1 Arenimonas sp. | reverse complement strand
ACAACGGAAGGGCCGGCTTTGCCGGCCCGTTCTTTTACGGGGCCCCGCCGGCCGTGGCGAACGCCGGCATCGGCTAAGCTTCGCGGCAGGCAATCCGGGGGTGACATGGCCCACAACCAGTTCGAGCTGCTGGCGCAGCGGCGCTTCCTGCCCTTCTTCGTGGTGCAGTCGCTGGGCGCCTTCAACGACAACGTCTACCGGCAGGCGATCATCGGCCTGCTGTTCTTCCTGGGCGTCTCGTCCGAGCAGCGCACGCTCTACACCAACCTGGCGCCGGCGCTGTTCATCCTCCCCTACTTCCTGTTCTCCGGCCTGGCCGGCCAGATCGCCGAGAAGCTGGAGAAGCAGCGACTGATCCGCATCACCACGATGATGGAGATCGGCATCATGTCGCTGGCCGCCATCGGCTTCCTCTCGGGCTCGATGCCGATCCTGCTGGTGGCGCTGTTCCTCACCGGCCTGCAGTCCACCCTGTTCGGGCCGGTGAAGTATTCGATCCTGCCCAGCGTGCTCAAGCCCGAGGAACTGACCGGCGGCAACGGCCTGGTCGAGATGGGCACCTCGATGTCGATCCTGCTCGGCATGATCTTCGGCGGCCTGATCTTCGTGGTGGCCGGCGCCCACGGCCCGCAGGCGGCGGCCGCGGCGATCGTCGTGCTGGCCATCACCGGCAACCTGGTCAGCCGCCTGGTCCCGCGCGTGGAGGCCTCGGCCCCGGACCTGAAGATCAACTGGAACCCGCTGCCGGAATCGCTCAAGGCCCTGCGCCTGACCCGTCGCACGCCCGCGGTGCGCAATTCGGTGCTGGGCATCAGCTGGTTCTGGTTCGTCGGCACCGTGCTCACCGCCCAGCTGCCGACCTATGCCGAGCTCTACCTGGGCGGCGGCAATACCCTGTACCTGTTCTGCTTCGTGTTGTTCTCGGTGGGCACCGGCATCGGCTCGCTGCTGTGCGAGAAGCTCAGCCGGCGCACGGTCGAGATCGGCCTGGTGCCGCTGGGCGCCTTCGGCATGACCGTCTTCTGCGCCGACCTGTACTTCGCCCAGCCCGGCCTGGCGACCACCAGCGGCCTGAGCGTGCGCGAGTTCGTCGCGGCCGGGCACTGGCGCATCATCGCCGACCTCACCCTGATCGGCCTGTTCGCCGGCCTGTTCATCGTGCCGCTGTTCGCCCTCGTGCAGAGCCGCACGCCCAAGACCGAACTCTCGCGCGTCATCGCCGGCCTCAACATCCAGAACGCCTTCTTCATCGTGCTGGCGGCGGTGCTGGGCATCGTCGTGCAGCGCGTCCTGGGCTGGTCGATCCCGGAGGTGTTCCTGGGCCTGGCGATCGCCAACGCGCTGGTGGCGATCTTCATCTTCAGCCTGGTGCCGGAGTTCTTCCTGCGTTTCATCGCCTGGATGTACGTCTCGGTGTTCTACCGGGTGGACATCCGGGGCATCGAGGAGCACGTACCCGACGAAGGCGCCGCGCTGCTGGTGTGCAACCACGTCAGCTACATGGACCCGCTGGTGATCAGCGGCGCGGTGCCGCGCCCGATCCGCTTCGTGATGTACTACCGCATCTTCAACGTGCCGGGCATGAACTGGGTGTTCCGCGCCTACCGCGCCATCCCCATCGCCGGCAGCAAGGAGGACCCGGCGGTGATGCAGGCCGCGTTCGATGCGGTGGACGAGGCCCTGGCCGCGGGCGAGCTGGTGTGCATCTTCCCGGAAGGCGCGCTGACCCACGATGGCGAGATCGCGGCATTCAAGGCCGGCGTCGAGAAGATCCTCGCGCGCCGCCCGGTGCCGGTGGTGCCGATGGCGCTCACCGGCCTGTGGGACAGCATGTGGAGCCGCCGCGACAGCCGCCTCGGCCGCCTGCGCGTGCCGCGCCGCCTGCGCGCCGCGATCGGCATCGAGGCCGTGGCCGCCGTGCCCGGCGAAACCGCCACCGCCGCCAACCTCGAGGCCATCGTCCGTGGCTTGCGCGGAGACCGGCCTTAGGTTCTGGCCACGGATTTACGCGTGTGGTCGCGGATAGGGCAAGGGCGCTTTCCGACGCGGATGAAATGCTTCCCCCACCCGCGCAAATCCCTGGCCAAGAAGCGCGCCCACGTTGACGATCCCTGCGCGGGAGTCGTAGCGTGGCGGTGGCCCCGGCGGGTGCCGGGGGAATCACAGGGGAAGCCATGAATTGCAGCAATTGCGGCCAGGCGAATGCGGCCGATGCCACCACCTGCGTCCAGTGCGGCGCGGTCCTGCCGGTGATGCCGCCGGCGCCGCCGCCGTCGTCGTATGCGGCGCCGGCCTATGCCGCGCCCTCGCACGCCGCCTCGGGGCCGCCGGTGCCCAACCACCTGGTCTGGGCCATCCTGGCCACGATCTGCTGCTGCCTGCCCACCGGCATCGTCGCGATCATCTTCGCGGCGCAGGTAGACGGCAAGGTCGCCGCGGGCGATCTCGCCGGAGCCCGCCAGGCGTCGGACAACGCCAAGCTGTGGTCCTGGATCTCGCTCGGCGCCGGCCTGTTCGCCATCGTCGGCTGGGTCGGCCTGAACTTCCTGGGCGTGCTGGCGGGTGCCGGCAGCTACTGATCCGATCGCGCCGTCCGCGCCCGCCAGCCGGCGCTGGCGCGGCCCGGCGCTGCTTGCCGCCGGGGCGGCGGGCGCGATCACGCTGTGGCAGGCCAATCCCTACGCGCCCGGCAGCCTGCTGCCGCCCTGCGTCTTCCATGCCATGACGGGCCTGTACTGTCCCGGCTGCGGCGCCACGCGCGCACTCCATGCCCTGCTGCACCTGGACTTGCCGCAGGCCTTGGCGATGAACCCGTTGCTGGTGCTGTGCCTGCCCGTGCTGGCGCTGTTCGCCCTGCAGTTCGCCGGCTGGCTGCCCGCGCGCCTGGCACCGCTGCTCCGGCGCGTCGCCGACGCCCGCCCCTGGGCGGTCCTCATCCTCGGCTACGCCCTCGCCCGCAACCTCCCGTGGCCGCCGTTCTCCTGGCTCGCGCCGGGGGTTTAGCCCGGGTCAGGTGGCCCAACCCGCCAGCACGAAGAGGGCGAGGACGCCGAGCCAGAGCAGGAGCACGCGCCAGACCAGGCTCATCGCGTCGCGCAGCTCCAGCAGGCCCGGCGCCTGGGCCGGGCCGTCGACGGCGTAGGCGTCTTCTTCGGCCAGCTCCATTGCCACCGACGCACGGGCGGCGGCGCCCAGGAACCCCATGTCCAGGCGCACGCCCTCGGCATGCCAGTCGCGCCAGGCGCTGAGCACGCGGTCGAAATCGGCGGCCAGCGCCAGGCCGAAGGTCATCAGCTGGGCGACCGGCCAGTTCAGCAGCGCCAGCGTGACCGTGGCCACGCCGCGCTGGCCCTCGGGCAGACTGCGCCGGGCCTCGCCCTGCGCGCACAGCGCGATCAGCCGGTAGCCGATGGCGCCCACGGCGCCGGCGACCATGAACCAGAACAGCACCCCGAACCAGCGCCACAACGCGCAGCGGAACACCGCCTCCACCAGCGCCGGCCCTTCGCAGGCCGGCGCACCGCCCTCCGGGAACAGCGCCGCCGCGGCCGCGCGGCGGGCCTCGGGTTCGCGCGCCTCGATCACCGCCTCGACATCGAGGTTGAGGTCGCGCGGCCCCCAGGTGTAGAGCAGCGCGAGCAGGGCGAAGAAGAACGCCGGCAGGCCGTAGGCGATGTCCTGCAGCAGGTACTGCGCACCGCCCACCAGCAGCAGCGGCAGGCCGACCGCCAGCAACAGGCCGGCCCGGTTCGGCCAGCCTTCGCGGCCGGTGTGGCCGCCCAGCCAGTGCAGCCAGCCGATGAACCAGTCGTAGCGGCGCAGCGAAGGCAGCGACGGGAATACGTGGCCCAGCAGCAGCGAAATGACGACGGCGATCAGGGCGGCGGACATGGCGCGATTCTAGCCCCGATCCCCGGGGCCGGGCC
>JAYRTA010000237.1:0-3948 GCA_041919875.1 Arenimonas sp. | reverse complement strand
CGGCCTCGGCCAGGCGGGCGATGCAGGCGTCCTGGATGTCCCAGGCGGTGTCCTCGTCGGGCAGGCCCTCGGGCGGCCTGGCGGCGAAGGCGGTGTTGGGCTCGAGGGTGAGGTGGTAGTGCGAGACATGCGCCGGCTGCAGGGCCAGCGCGCGCTCGATGTCCTCCAGGGCCATGGCCAGGGATTGGCCCGGCAGGGCGTACATCAGGTCGAGGTTGAGGTTGTCCAGGCCGTCGTCCTGGGCGAGCTTCACCGCGCGCTCGGCCTCGGCGCTGTCGTGGATGCGGCCCAGGCGCTGCAGGCAGCCGTCGTCGAAGCTCTGGACACCGAAGCTGACGCGGTTGACGCCGGCGGCCCGGTAGCCGGCGAAGCGGCCGTGCTCGGCCGTGCCCGGGTTGCACTCCATCGTGACCTCGGCGCCCGGGTGCAGGCGCAGGCGGGCGCTGCAGGCGTCGAGGATGTCGGCGATGGCTTCCGGCGGGAACAGGCTGGGCGTGCCGCCGCCGAAGAACACGCTGTGCACCGGGCGGCCCCAGACGTCGGGCAGGTCCTGGTCGAGGTCGCGGACCAGGGCGGCGACGTACTCGCGCACCGGCAGTTCGCCCTTCTGGCCGTGCGAGTTGAAATCGCAGTACGGGCATTTGCGCACGCACCACGGGATGTGGATGTAGAGCGAGAGCGGCGGCGGGACCAGCACCTCAGGCCTCGTGCAGGCGCGCGCGCAGCGCGGCCAGGGCCTGGCCGCGGTGGCTGGCGGCATTCTTGAGCGCCGGATCCAGCTCGGCGGCGGTCAGGCCATGGGCCGGCGAGAAGAAGACCGGGTCGTAGCCGAAGCCGCCGTCGCCGCGCGGCGACTCGATCACTTCGCCCTCCCAGCGGCCCTCGGCCAGCAGCGGGGCGGGGTCGCGCGGATGCCGCACCAGGGCCAGCACGCAGTAAAAATGCGCGCGGCGCTCGGCGACCGGCCGGCCCGCCAGTTCGCCCAGCAGCTTGCGGATGTTGGCCGCGTGGTCGCCATGGGCACCGGCGTAGCGCGCGCTGTAGAGGCCGGGTGCGCCACCCAGGGCGGGCACCACCAGGCCCGAATCGTCGGCCAGGGCCGGCAGGCCGGTCGCCTGGCTCGCGTGGCGGGCCTTGAGCAGGGCGTTCTCGACGAAGCTCAGGCCGGTTTCCTCGGCGTCCGCCACGCCCAGCTCGCCCTGGGTGACCAGCGCGAAGCCGGCGCCGGCCAGCAGCGGCTGCAGTTCGGCCAGCTTGCCGCGGTTGGAGGTGGCCAGGACCAGGCGTTTGCTCAAGGGCATCACCCCTGCAGCGCAATCCGCTGCAGCGCGATCAGTTCCGAGACGCCCTTGGTGCCCAGCGCCAGCAGGGCGTCGAGTTCGTCGCGTCGGAAGGCGTGGCCCTCGGCGGTGCCCTGGAGCTCGATGAAGCCGCCGCCGTCGTTCATGACGATGTTCATGTCGGTGTCGCAGGCGCTGTCCTCGGCGTAATCAAGGTCCAGCACGGGCACGCCCTGGTAGATGCCCACCGAGACCGCCGCGACGGCGCCCAGGATCGGGTCGCGGCCGATGTCGCCACGCGCGCGCAGCCACGACACCGCATCGCACAGCGCCACGTAGGCGCCCGTGATCGCGGCGGTGCGGGTGCCGCCGTCGGCCTGCAGCACGTCGCAGTCGAGGGTGATGGTGCGCTCGCCCAGCGCGCCGCGGTCGACGCAGGCGCGCAGGGCGCGGCCGATCAGGCGCTGGATCTCCAGGGTGCGGCCACCCTGCTTGCCGCGCGAGGCCTCGCGGTCGTTGCGGGTGTGGGTGGCGCGCGGGAGCATGCCGTACTCGGCCGTCACCCAGCCCTCGCCCTTGCCGCGCAGGAAGCCCGGCGCCTTGTTGTCCACGCTGGCGGTGCACAGCACCTGGGTGTCGCCGAAGCAGACCAGGACCGAACCTTCGGCATGCCGGGTGTAGCGGCGCTCGATGCGGACGGCGCGCAGCTGGTCGGGAGCGCGGCCGCTGGGGCGGGCGAAGTCGGGCATGGGGCGGTTCCGGCAATCCAGGGCCGGCTAGATTACCATTCGCCCCTGCCTCGCCCGGGACCCGACCATGATCCGCAGCATGACCGCCTTCGCCGCCTGCGAGCGCGCCGCCACCGGCGGGGTGCTGGGCTGCGAACTGCGCTCGGTGAACCACCGCTACCACGAGCTGGGCATCCGCGCGCCCGAGGAGCTGCGGGCCATCGAGCCGGTGCTGCGCGAACGGGTCGCCGCCAAGGCCTCCCGCGGCAAGGTCGACCTGGTGCTGCGCTTCCGCCCGGCCGCCGGCAACCGCGGCGAGCTGCAGGTCAACCAGCGCCTGCTCGACCAGCTGGCCGACCTGGCCACCCGGGCGCATTCGCGTTTCCCGGGCCTGCGGACGGATTTCACCGAGCTGCTGCGCTACCCCGGCGTGGTCGAGGAAGACGCGCTCGACACCGCCGGCCTGCAGGCCGAGGCCCTGGCCCTGCTGGACCAGACCCTGGCCGACTTCGTCGCTGCGCGCGAACGCGAGGGCGCCAAGCTGGCGGCGGTGATGCGCGAGCGGCTGGACGGCATCGAACGGATCACGGTGCAGGTGCGCGCCTGGCTGCCCGGCATCCGCCAGGCGCTGCGGGCCAAGCTCGAGGCGAAGCTGGCCGACCTCAAGCTGCCGCTCGATCCGGGCCGGTTGGAGCAGGAAGTGGTGCTGAACCTGCAAAAGATCGACGTGGACGAGGAGCTCGATCGCCTGGCCAGCCATATCGCCGAGGCCCGGCGGGTGCTGGGCCTGCCCGAGGCGGTCGGCCGGCGCCTGGACTTCCTGATGCAGGAGTTCAACCGCGAGGCCAACACCCTGGGCAGCAAATCGGTGGACAGCCGCACCACCCAGGCCGCCGTCGAGCTGAAGGTGCTGATCGAGCAGCTCCGCGAACAGGTGCAGAACCTCGAATGAATACCCTGCGCGGAACCCTCTTCGTGGTCGCCGCGCCCTCGGGCGCCGGCAAGTCCAGCCTGGTCAACGCGGTGCTGCCCAAGGAGCCGGGCATCGCCCTGTCCATCAGCTTCACCTCGCGCGCGCCGCGGCCGGGCGAGCGCCATGCCCAGCACTATCATTTCGTCTCGCGCGAGGAGTTCGAGCGGATGGTCGCCGCCGGCGACTTTTTCGAGCACGCCCTGGTGCACGGCGACTACAAGGGCACCGCCCGGCAATCGGTCGAGCCGCAGCTGGCGGCCGGCAAGGACGTGCTGCTGGAGATCGACTGGCAGGGTGCGCGCCAGGTGCGCGAGAAGGTGCCCGACAGCGTGTCGGTCTTCATCCTGCCCCCGTCCCGGGACGCGCTCGAGACCCGGATGCGCAACCGCGGCCAGGACAGCGAAGAGACCATCGCCCGCCGGCTGGCCGCCGCCCGCGAGGAAATGAGCCACTACGGCGAATTCGACTACGTGATCGTCAACGAGCATTTCGACGCCGCCGCGGCCGAGCTGCGGGCGATCTTCCTGGCCCAGCGCCTGCGCCGGGAGGCCCAGGCCCGGCGCCACGCCGGCCTGATCCGCGACCTGCTGGCCTGAACCGTCCCGTGCCGGTCCGGGCCGGTGGCGGATTGCCACGGCCCGGGGCCCGGGCGTAGAATGCGCGGTTCGCGTAACTCATTGATTCTTCGTGGCTGCCCCGGCCGGGCAGGCGCGGACGAGGAGACACCCCATGGCCCGCATCACCGTTGAAGACTGCCTGTCCGTCGTGGACAACCGCTTCGAGCTGGTCCTGATGGCGTCCAAGCGCGCCCGCCAGCTGGCCAAGGGCGTCGACGCCACCATCGACAACACCGAGCAGCAGGACAAGCCGACCGTGCTGGCCCTGCGCGAGATCGCCGCCCGCAAGATCGACCAGGCGATGATCGACGAGGTCGAGAAGGCCGAGCGCGAGCGTGCCGAGCGCGAGG
>JAYRTA010000236.1:0-3951 GCA_041919875.1 Arenimonas sp. | reverse complement strand
TTCGGGTGGCTCATGCGCGCCAGGATCGAGCGCTCGTGCTCGAAGCGCTGGATCAGCTTGCGGCGGAACTCGGCCTGGGCCAGCAGGTGCACCGGGCGCACGAGCTTGATGGCCACCTGCTGTTCGTAGACGTCGTCGGCGCGCCGGCCCAGGTAGACCACGCCCATCCCGCCGGCCTCGAGCGGCTTGAGCAGTTCGTAGTTGCCCAGCCGCTCGCCGACCTTGGGGAACTCCGGCGGCACCACGTCGGCCGCCACCACCGTCTCTTCCAGGAAGCCCGAGGCCTCGCGCTCGGCGTCGAGCAGGCGCAGCACGCGCGACTCGACCTCGGGCGGCAGCCCCTGCGCCGCCAGCCACTCGCGGCGCGTGGCCGCGGGCTGCGCCAGCGCGCGCTCGAAACACTGCAGTACCTGGACTTCCACGGACGTTTTCATGCCTTCCCCTGCGCGGCCCGGCGGCCGGCTGACGATAGCAGGAGGCGCAGGAGCGGGCCGGACCGGCTCACCGCGTTATGCTGGGCGCCATGACGGGGGACGCGACCGAATTGCTCAGGGCCTGGCGCGCCGGCGACACCGGCGCGCGCGACCGGCTGGTCGCCCTGGTCTATCCGGAACTGCATGCGATCGCCGACCGCCAGCTGCGCGGCGAACGCGCCCAGCACACCCTGCAGCCCACGGCCCTGGTCAACGAGGCCTACCTGCGCCTCTCGGGCCTGTCGCGCATGGACTGGCAGGACCGCGCGCATTTCGTGCGCAGGGCCGCGCGGGTGATGCGCGAGGTGCTGGTGGACCATGCGCGCCGGCGCGACGCCGCCAAGCGCGACGGGGGCCACCGCGTCACCCTCACCGGCCTGGACCTGCCCGCCGAAGCGGCGGACGTGGACGTGGTGGCGCTGGATTCGGCCCTGGTCCGGCTCGAACAGATCGACGCCGACAAGGCCCGGGTGGTCGAGCTGCGCTATTTCGGCGGCCTCACCATCGAGGAAACCGCCGAAGCCCTGGGCATTTCCCCCGCCACCGTGAAGCGGCACTGGACCGCCGCCCGGGCCTGGCTGTTCGAGGCGCTCTCGCCCGGCCCGGGCTGAGCCGACGGCCGGTGAGCCGGTCCGCCCCCGTCCTGCGCCCTCTGGTGTCAGGCACGAGGAGAAGACCATGCACCTGCCGCGCAAGACCCCGCTCGCCCTGGCCCTGGCCGGCCTGCTGCTGGCCGCCTGCGGGCGCGAATCGCCCCCGGCCGCCGACGCCCCGCCCACCGGGCGGGTCCTCGCCGCCGCACCAGCCGAGGCCGACGCGGGCCCGGGCCCCGATGCCCCGATGCCCGCGGCCGCCGGCTGGCCGGCGTCTTCGGCCCCGCCGCCGGACGCCGGCACCCCGATGACCACCGCCTGGCCGGCCCCGGCCGGCGGCCCCGCCCCCGCCGCGGCCGGTGGCCCGCAGCGCGTGCCGATCATGGATGCCAACGGCTTCGAGAAACCGCTGCCCGCGCTGTGGGTGGACATCCCGGCCGGCTGGCAGCCGCAGGGCCAGGTGGTCTGGGACACCAACGCACCCTGCGGCGCCACGCCCAGCTACCGCTGGCAGGCGGCGTCGCCCGATGGCCGGCAGGTGCTGGCCATCCACAGCGCCGAGGCCTGGACCTGGGACAACCTGGGCTTCCCCGCTATGCAGGGCGGTTGCCCGCGCGTGCAGATCACCAGCACCCGCGAGTTCCTGCAGGCCTGGGTGCAGAAGTACCGCCCCGGCGCCCGCGTGCTCGACTACCGCGACCGCGCCGACCTGATCCGCACGCCGCCGCCGGCCGCCGGCGGCGGCATCCAGCACCGCAAGGAAGCCGGCGAACTGCTGATCGCCTGGCGCGATGCCGGCGGCGAAGTGCGCGAGAGCGTGGCGGCGGTGGTGATGTTCTCGCTGACCACGATGCCGGGCGTGATGCCGGGCGAGGTGCGTCAGTTCCTGTCGGCGATGGCGCCGATGCCGGTGACCCTGCGCGCGCCGGCCGGCGCGCTGGACATGGACCTGCTGACGCGCTTCGCCCACTCGGGCCAGGTTGATCCGCAATGGCAGGCGCGCATGGACCAGCACAACCAGCAGATCGCCCGCCAGGGCCTGGAGGGCCAGGCCCGCCGCGGCGCGATCGCCGCCGACACCCGCCGCCAGGTGGCCGACATGCAGATGCAGGGCTGGCAGGACACCCAGGACACCAACGACCGCATGCACCGGCGCACCGTGGACGCGATCAACAACCACCAGCGCTACACCGACCCGGCCACCGGCGGACAGGTGGTGCTCGACAACCGCTACGACCACGCCTGGCGCAGCACCGACGGCCAGTACCTGCAGACCAACGATCCCAACTTCGACCCGTCCCGCGACCTCGGCGTGGACGCCCAACCCATGGAGCGCGACGACCAATGACGACCACCACGATTCGCAGCCCCGGCGCCGTGCCGCGCGCACTGGCCGCGGCCATGCTGCTGGCCCTGGCGTCCGCCGCCGGTGCGCAGGACAGCTTCGGCGGCGGCGCGCCGCCGCAACAGGAGCCACCGCCGCCGCAGTGGCAGCCACCGACGCAACAGCAACCGCAACCGCAACCGCCGCCGCCGCAACAGGGTGGCTGGGGCCAGCCACAGCCGTCGCCACCGGCGAGCTACGGCCAGGGCCCGGCCCAGGGCCCGGCGCCGGGCAATGATGCGATGGCACGCCTGGCCCAGCTGGAACGCCAGGACATGGGCGTCGCGCCCAGCGCCCAGCTCAAGGCCGGCGGCCTGCACGGCCCCACGCCCAACGCCATCCCGGGGGGGCGCCTGGTAACCACGGCCGAACTGGTGGGCCTGTTGCAGAATCCGCAGTCCGGCGCCCTGGTGTTCGACGTGCTGGGCGGCCCGCAGGCCTTGCCCAATGCGGTGCCGGTGGTCCCGGCCGCGCAGGGCGGCAGCTTCCAGGACGAGACCCAGCGCAACTTCGGGCAGTACCTGCAGCAGGTGACGCAGGGCCGCCAGGATCGCCCGATGGTCTTCTACTGCCAGGGCCTGCAGTGCTGGATGAGCTACAACGCGGCCCTGCGCGCGATCAATCTCGGCTACACGAACGTGCTCTGGTACCGCGGCGGCGTCGAGGCCTGGCAGCAGGCCGGGCTGCCGCTGGGGGCGCCCGGCGGCCAGCGCTGATCCGCAGAGGCCGGAAAAGAAAAGGCCCCGCGAAGCGGGGCCTTTGTCGGAGCGGGTGGCCCTCTCCGCCGGCCCCTCTCCCAAGGGAGAGGGGAGACCGGTCTTGGAGCCCCTCTCCCCTTGGGGAGAGGGGTTGGGGAGAGGGAAAGGATCAGAAGTCCATGCCGCCCATGCCACCCATGCCACCACCACCCGGCGCGGCCGGCTCGTCCTTCTTCGGCGCCTCGGCCACCATCGCTTCGGTGGTGATCATCAGGCCGGCGATGGACGCGGCGTTCTGCAGCGCGGTGCGGGTCACCTTGGTCGGGTCCAGGATGCCGAACTCGATCATGTCGCCGTACTCGCCGTTGGCGGCGTTGTAGCCGAACGCGGCCTTGCCCTCGGCGACCTTGTTGAGGATGACCGACGGCTCTTCACCGGCGTTGGTGACGATCTCGCGCAGCGGGGCCTCCATGGCGCGCAGGGCGATCACGATGCCGTGGTTCTGGTCCTCGTTGATGCCCTTGAGGCCGGCGATGGCCGCCTTGGCGCGGATCAGCGCGACGCCGCCGCCCGGCACGATGCCCTCTTCCACCGCAGCGCGCGTGGCGTGCAGGGCGTCCTCGACGCGGGCCTTCTTTTCCTTCATCTCGACTTCGGTCGCGGCGCCGACCTTGATCACCGCCACGCCGCCGGCCAGCTTGGCCACGCGCTCCTGCAGCTTCTCGCGGTCGTAGTCGGACGAAGTCTCCTCGATCTGGGCCTTGATCTGCTTGATGCGGGCCTGGATGCCGTCGGCCGCGCCG
>JAYRTA010000235.1:0-3955 GCA_041919875.1 Arenimonas sp. | reverse complement strand
T
Organism: Arenimonas sp.; assembly: GCA_041919875.1. Lineage (GTDB taxonomy): Bacteria > Pseudomonadota > Gammaproteobacteria > Xanthomonadales > Xanthomonadaceae > Arenimonas. Next base: position 3,954 of record JAYRTA010000235.1, on the reverse strand, counting down.
TGAGGATGGCCCGGGCGATCGCCAGGCGTTGGCGCTGGCCGCCGGAGAGCAGGCCGCCGTTCTCGCCGATGCGCGCCTGCATGCCGCCCGGCAGGCGCTCGATGAACTCCAGGGCATTGGCCGCCTCGGCCGCGGCCTGCAGGCGCGCCGGGTCCAGGCCGGGCGGTTCGCCGTAGCCGATGTTGGCCGCGACGCTGTCGTCGAACAGCATCACCCGCTGGCCGACCAGGGCGATCTGCCGGCGCAGGTCAGCGAGCCGGTAGTCCTGCAGCGGACGGCCATCGAGCAGGACCTGCCCCTGCCCCGCTTCGTAGAAGCGCGGCAGCAGGCGGATCAGGGTGGATTTGCCGCTGCCCGATCGCCCGACGATCGCGGTCACCGTGCCCGGGGCCGCGCGGAAGCTGATGCCATGCAGCGCCGCGTTCTCGTGGCCGGCGTAGGTGACGCCGACATCGCGGAACTCGATGTCGCCGCGGGCGCGCACGATCGGGTGGCGCCCGGCGTCGGGTTCGTCGGCCGAATCGAGGATCGCGAACAGGCGCTCGGCCGCCGCCACGCCGCGCTGGATCAGGGCCTGCACGTTGGTGATGCGCTTGAGCGAAGGCAGCATGGCCATCATCGCGGTGAGCATGGCCACGAAGCCACCGGCGCTCATCCGGCCACGGGCCGCCTCCATGCCCGCGACCACCAGGATCACGGCCAGCGCCAGCGCGGCCAGGATCTGCACCATCGACGAGGCGCCGGCGCGGGTGGCCTCGACCTTGATGCCCAGGTGCAGGTTGCGGTCGGCCAGCACGCCATAGCGTTCGATCTCGCCGGCCTGCGTGCCGTAGATCTTCACTTCCTGCTGGGCCGACAGCGCCTGTTCGGCGGCCTGGGCCATGTTGGCCACGCCCTCCTGGATGCCCCGGTTGATGCGCCGGTAGCGCTTGCCGACCGTGCTGGAGATCACTCCGATCAAGGGCGCCAGCACCAGCATCACCAGGGTCACGCGCGGGCTCTGGTACAGCATCACGCCCAGCAGCACGATGATCGTCAGGGTGTCGGTGAGGATCACCTTGATCGCTTCGCTGCTGGCCTGGGTGACCTGTTCCGTGTCGTAGTTCAGGCGCGAGACCATGGCCGGCACCGGTTCGACGTCGAAACGGCTGCTCGGGAGGCGCAGGTATTTGGCCAGCACGTCCCGGCGCAGGTCGCGCACCACGCTGCGGCCGGCGCGCGCCATCCCGTAGTCGGTGCCGAAGGTGGCCGCGCCGCGCACGAGGAACAGGGCGACGATGGCCAGCGGCAGGGTCCAGCGCACGTCCGGATTGCGCGCGACGAAGGTCTCGTTGACCATCGGCTCCATCAGGGCGGTGAAGGCGCCGGCGGCCAGGGCCTCGATCAGCATGCCGACGGCGGCGCCGGCCAGCAGCGGCCAGTAGCGCCGCGCGCGGCCGAGCAGGCGGCGGTAGATCGGCCAGGCGCCGGTCTCGCGCGCCGCGGCGTCGGCACTCACGGCCGGCGTTCCTCGGGCGTCGTGGCGACGCGGATCTGGTGGAAACCGAGTTGGGCCAGGGCATCCATCGCGGTGATCACCGCCTGGTGCGAGGCGCGGCCATCGGCCCGCAGCACGACCGGCCGGTCGCGGCCCTCGCCGGCGTAGGCCGCGATGGCCTCGCGCAGCGAGGCGGGGTCGCGCTTGAGCACTTCGTTCTCGCCCAGGAAATAGCGGCCGTCGGCGTCCACGATCACCGTCAGCGGCGCATCGGCCTGCGGCATCGAGGGTGCCTGGGCGGTGGGCAGCACGAGCTTGAGCGCCGAGCGGTTCTCGAAGGTCGTGGTCACCACCAGGAAGATGATCAGGCAGAAGACCACGTCGATCAGCGAGACCATGCTGATCTCGGGCTCGTCAGGCGGTCGGCCGGAACTCAGCCTCACCCCTCACCCCGCTTGGCACGCGCGGCCTTGCTGGCGGCGGTGCCGTCGTCGAGCGCGTCGAGCAGGGCCATGGCCTGCTTTTCCATGTCGATGATGTAGCCGGTGACGCGGCCGCGCAGGATGCGATGGAAGATCAGCGCCGGGATCGCCACGCACAGGCCGGCCGCGGTCGTGATCAGGGCCTGGCCGATGCCGCCGGCCAGCCGGTTGGCGTCGCCGACGCCCGAGACCAGGATGTCCAGGAACATCTCGATCATGCCGAACACCGTGCCCAGCAGGCCCAGCAGCGGGGTGACGGCGGCGATGGTGCCCAGGGAATTGAGGAAGCGCTCCAGGCGGTGCGCCACGTGCCGCCCCACGTCCTCGATGCGTTCCTTGATCAGTTCGCGCGGGCGGTTGCGCACGTCCAGGCCCGCGGCCAGCAGCTCGCCCAGCGGGGAATTGCGGCGCAGGATGTCCACGTGCTTGGGGTCCAGGGCCCGGCCCTTGGCCCAGTCGCGCACCTCCTCGCCCAGGCCCGGCGGCAGCACTTCCCGGCGGCGCAGGGTCCAGAAGCGTTCCAGGATGATCGCCAGGGCCAGGACCGCCAGGGCGATGATCGGCAGCATCACCCAGCCACCGGCTTTGATCAGTTCCAGCACGCGTCACCTGTCGGGGTCTGAATCGGGGTCGCCGATAGCATAGCCTGCCGGGTCGCCGGCATGGCGCCACCAGCGGCGGCGATCCGGGCGGAAGGCTTCCAGCACGCGCACGCCCCGGTCGTCGAGCCGCAAGTGCAGCGCGCCCTGCCCCATGCTGTCGAGCACCCGCACCCGGTAGCGGTCATAGCGGTCCATGGCGCGCGGTGCCGGAAGGTCGAACCGGTTGCCGCGCCCGGCCGACAGCAGGGCCAGCGTCGGCCGCACCGCGGCGAGGAAGTCGAGGCTCGATGACCCGTCGCTGCCGTGGTGCGGTACCAGCAGCAGGTCCGCCTGCAGGGCTGGACCGTGCGCCCGCGCGAGTCGGCCCTCGATGTGCCGACCGATGTCCCCGGGCAGGAGTGCATGGCGCCCGCCGGCGCGGACCGACAGCACGCAGGAACTCTCGTTGCGCCGGTACGGGAAGCTCAGCGGGGGATGCAGCACCTCGAAGTCCACCCCGTCCCAGTGCCAGGCATCCCCTGCGATGCAGGCCGCCATGGTGCCGTGCGCCCAGCCGGGCGCGGCCAGGACCCGCGACATCGGCATGCCGCGCGCGACCGATCCGAAGCCGCCGGCGTGGTCGTTGTCGCCATGGCTCAGCACCACCGTATCCAGGCGGCGCACGCCCAGGGCGCGCAGGGCCGGCAGCACCGCGGCTTCCCCGGCGTCGATGCCCCGCACCGGGGCCGGGCCGGTGTCGTAGAGCAACTGGTGGCGATGGGTGCGCACCAGCACCGCCAGACCCTGGCCGACATCGAACTGCACGATGTCCACGCTGCCTGGCGGCGGCGCGCGATCGGCGGGCCAGGCCAGCGGCAGCCACAGCAGGCAGGCCAGGGCCTTGCCGGGCGTGCCGCGCGGCAAGGTGAGCCACAGGGCCGCGATGGCCGCCAGGCACAGCGCGGGCGCCCCCGGTTCGGGCAGCCAGGCAAACGCCATCGGCCAGCCGGACGCGATCTCCAGGCCGCGCCACAGGGCCTGCATCAGCGCCGCCGCGGCCTGCCAGGCCAAGGCCGCCGCGCCGGCATGCACGGGATCGAGCAGCACGCCCAGCAGCGCCAGCGGCACCACGCCCAGGCTGATCCAGGGAATGCCCACCAGGTTGGCCAGCGGCCCGACCAGGGAGGCCTGCTGGAAAAAGGCGACCGTGAGCGGCAGCAGCCCCAGCGTGGCCACGCCCTGGGCCTGGACGAGGGCGCGCAGCGGGGAACCGGCATCGGCGCCCGCCGGCAGGCACCACAGCAGCCAGGCGACCCCCGCGACGCTGAGCCAGAAGCCGGGCGCCAACACCGCAAGCGGATCGAGCAGCAGGATCGCCACCACCGCCAGCGCCAGCGCCTGGGCGCCGCTGGCG
>JAYRTA010000234.1:0-3959 GCA_041919875.1 Arenimonas sp. | reverse complement strand
GCCCAGGCCCAGGGCAGGGGCCGGCGTGGCGCGGGCGTCGCGGGGGTGGCGAAACGGGGCGTGCGCGGCATCGGTTCCAGCCTACGCCTTGCGGCCGGTAATGCGGACCCAATCACCCTCGACCGCGACTTCGAGGGTGTCGAACCATTCGCCGTAGCGCTGCAGCAGCGCGGGCTCCTGGCCCTGCAGGATGCCGGAGAGGGCGATCGCGCCGCCGGGCGCGACGCGCGCGGCGAGGTGCGGGGCCAGCGCATCCAGTGCCACCGCGAGGATGTTGGCGACCACGACCGGATAGGTGTCGGCGGGCTCGTCCTCGGGCGCATGCACGGCCAGGCGCTCGCCGACGCCGTTGCGTCCGGCGTTGTCGGCGGTGGCGGCCAGGGCCTGCGGGTCGTTGTCCACGCCGACCGCGCGCGCCGCGCCCAGCTTGAGCGCGGCCAGGGCCAGGATGCCGCTGCCGCAGCCGAAATCCAGCACCGCCCGGCCCTGCAGCTCGAGTGAATCGAGCCAGCGCAGGCACAGCGCCGTGGTGGGATGGGTGCCGCTGCCGAAGGCCAGGCCCGGGTCCAGCCGCACGATCGCGCCGCCGGCGCTCTCGGGCGGCGCCTCCATGTTCCAGGGCACGATCCAGGTGCGCGCGCCGAAGCGCAGCGGTTCGTACTGGTCCATCCAGGCGCGTTCCCAGTCCTGGTCGGCGACCTCGCGGAACTCGGCGGTGCGGGCGTCGATGCCGGCATCGAAGGCATCGAGCGCGTGCAGCACCAGTTCCGGCACGGTGCCGGCCGGGAACAGGGCCAGCAGGGTGATCTCGGGCCACAGCGGCGTCTCGCCCACGCCCGGTTCGAGCACGGCGCGCTCGTTGGGCGTGGCCGCATCGGCGTCGAGCAGGGTGACCGAGAGCGCGCCGATGTCCATCAGCGCGTGTTCGGCGCGGGCTTCGTCTTCGGCGCGGACGCGCAGGGACAGTTCGAGGAACGGCATGGCGGGGGGCGACGGCGGCGGGCCGTCATTGTCGCATTTGCGGGGGTGGCGTGGCTCAGGGGGCGGGGGCCTGGCACTCCAGCACGCCGCCGAGCAGGAACTCCTCCACGGGCGGGAAGGGGCCCAGCGGCGGGTTGGGGTCGGGCTCCTTTTCAAGCAGCACCAGGTCGCGCACGAGCAGCTCCGCCTCGGGGCAATAATGCCGTGAAGTCATCAGCATCGAACCGATGCCCGCCATCACCGCGTCGTACTTGGACCGCTTGTGGCCATGGCGGCCGATCCACATCACGACGCGCTGGTGGTCGATGCGTTCCTCGCCCAGCGCCGCGGCTACGTGGCTGGCGTAGTCGGCCATTTCGAGGTCGCGCGGGATACTCACGGTCCGGGGATACTCGGACGTGCAGGCGTAGACGTACCGGAACAGGGTGCCGGGCGGATAACTCCGGCCCATGTCCATGAACAGGGGGCCTTCGGAGTCCCGGGGCTCGCTGGAAAGCGGCCCAAGCGGTCCACCGTCGTCGCATCGCACGGCATCCTGCAGCGTCAGGACTGACAAAGCCTCGGTCCAGTTCGCGTCGGCGGTGGATTCGATCATGGCCTCGAAGACCCTGCCACCTTCCCGAGGCAGGCGCGTGCGCGTCGCGGCGCCGAACTTGTCGGCACCCGTCGCACGCCGAAGCTCGCGTTCGCGGGCCTGCTCGACCACGTCGCATCCCGCCAGCGCCGCCAGGAGGCACAGCGCAGCGGCGCCCATGATTCCGAAACGTCTCGACATCCGCCGCTCCCCGGGGTGGAGCCGTGACGATAGCCGCAAGCGCACGGCGTGGGAATCAGGCTCCGGCGGCGCAGCCGGCCAGGGCGTCGAGTTCAGGGCGGTAGGCCGTGGTGCGCACGTCCAGCAGGCCCAGGATCGTGTGGAAGAAGTGGTCGTGGCTCAGGTCGGCCTCGCGCCGGGACCGGACGCAGGCGCGATCCAGCCCGCGCCAGGCCTCGAAGGCCGGCGAGGTCCAGACGATCATCGGCACCCGCGTCTGCTCGTCCGGCGCCAGCGCGTAGGGCGCGCCGTGCAGGTACAGGCCCGACTCGCCGGTGGATTCGCCGTGGTCGGAGACGTAGACCAGGGCCGTGGGCCGGTGCCGGCCCTCCTCGCGCAGCAGTTCGACCAGCCCGGCCAGCACGTGGTCGGTGTAGAGGATGGTGTTGTCGTAGCTGTTGCGGATCTGTTCCGGCGTGCACGACTGCAGCGCCGCGCTGCGGCAGTCGGGCTGGAAGCGGGCGAAGCGCGCCGGATAGCGCTCGTAGTAGGCCGGGCCGTGGCTGCCGATCTGGTGTAGCACGAACACCTCGTCCAGGCCGCGCTTGCGCGCGATCTCGACGCGCAGGTGCTCGATCAGCACTTCGTCGGTGCAGCCGCCCGCCGGGCAGTCGCTGCCGGGGCCCGCGGCGCCCATCCGCTCTTCGGGCAGGCGGCGGGCCACGCCCTTGCTGCCGGTGTTGTTGTCCTCCCACTCGACGAAGAAGCCGGCGTGCACCAGCACGTCCAGCAGGTTCTCCTGGCCCTTGGCGCGCGCCTCCTCGTACTGCCCGCGGCCGAGGTTGGAGAACAGGCAGGGCACCGAGGTGGCGGTGTTGGTGCCGCAGCTGCGCACGTTGCCGAAATAGGTGACGCCGGCACGGGCCAGCTCGGGGTTGGTCTTGCGCGCATAGCCGCCCAGGCTGAAGCTCGACGCGCGCGCCGATTCGCCCACCACCAGCACCAGCAGCGGCTGGTCGACGGCCGGGCCCTGCTGGCGGGCGTCGGCGCCGAGTGGCGACACCACCGCGGGTTCCGCCGGCGCCGAATACTTCACGTAGGCGCGCACGGCATTGGCCAGGTTCAGCGGCGAGGCCAGGTGCCGCAGCTGGCCGTGGTTGCGCGCCGTGGAGGCGAATTCGCGCGAGAACGGCGCCACCGCCGCCACCAGCAGCATGCCCATCGCCAGCATGAAACCCGCCCGCGCCAGCAGTTCGCGCGGCCAGGGCCGGTAGTGCACCGGCAGGCGCAGCAGCAGCACCGCCGGCAGCAGGCCCAGGCCGAGCAGGTAGGCGGCCAGTTGCCAGCTCAGCCATTCGCTGCCCTCGCGCAGGTCCGTTTCGAGCACGCTCTGCACCGCGTGTCGGTCCACGACCGCGCCGAAGCCATCCATGAAGTAGGCCAGCGCCGCGGCGACCACCAGCAGTCCCGCCAGCGCCGGCTTCTGCACGCCGCGCCAGGCCAGCAGCGACAGGAACAGGCCGTTGAGCGCGAACAGCACCCCGAAGGCCGCCAGCAGGAAGCCGGCGCCGGCCAGCCCGGGCGGCAGCTCGGCCGCCATCAGTTGGCGCCAGAAGGCCAGGCTGTAGATCGAGGCGAAGGCCGCGGCCGCCAGGGCGGTCAGGGCATTGGCGCCCAGCGCGCGGCGCGGGGGCGGGGAAGCAGGCCGGTGCATGCGGCAAAGCCGTCGGGAACAGGCGCGCATTCTCGCGCCGGGCCGCGGCGGCCCGTGTCAAAAATCCGTTGCCCGCGGGAGCCGGGTCGCCGGGCGGTCAGGCCCGCGACCCGCGCGATCAGCCCAGCCCGATCGCCTTTTCCTTGCGCTCCGCCAGCCGCTTCTCGAGGTAATGGATGTTGGTGCCGCCCTGCTGGAAGCCGACGTCGGCCATGATGCGCTGCTGCAGCGGCACGTTGGTCTTGATGCCGTCCACCACCATCTCGCTCAGGGCCACGCGCATGCGGGCGATGGCGGTGGCGCGGTCGGGGCCGTGCACGATCAGCTTGCCGATCATCGAGTCGTAGTTCGGCGGCACCTTGTAGCCCTCGTAGATGTGCGAGTCCACCCGCACGCCCGGGCCGCCCGGCGCGTGGAAGTGCTTGATCAGGCCGGGGCAGGGCAGGAAGCTCTCCGGGTCCTCGGCGTTGATGCGGCACTCGATGGCGTGGCCGTTGATCTCCACGTCCT